>PXRS01000013.1:0-30804 GCA_003023785.1 Halobacteriales archaeon QS_5_68_33
GACCTCGCGGATCCGTTCGAGGCCCTCGCGCTGCTGGTCGCTGACCTCGGCCACGACTTCGAAGTCCGGGTCACCGGGGTCGTAGTCGACCGCGCCGGCCTCGGCGGCGCGGCGGAGCGCGAGTTCGCCGTCCGCGGTGACCGGGATGGTCGCCTCGTTGCGCTCTTTGAGCGCCTGGAGGTTCTCGGGCGGCGCGACGTCGGCCTTGTTGGCGACGACGACGACCGGCTTCGAGCGGGCGCGGATCTCGCCCGCGAGCGTCTCGCGGTGCTCGTCGGTCCACTGGATGGGGTCCTCGGGGTACTCGACCGCCCGGAGGGTGCGGGCGACGTCGAGTTCGGTGGCGCCGACGCCGGTGAGCATCTCCGTGAGTTTCTCGTCGATGTCGAAGTCGGGCGAGCGGGAGGCGCGCTCGACGGACTCCCAGTTGCGCTCGACGATGCTCGCCAGCCAGAGGTCCATCTCCTCCTCGACGAACTGCAGGTCCTCGACGGGGTCGTGGTCGCCCACCTCGACGGGTTCGCCCTCGGCGTCCGTGCCGCCGGAGGCGTCGACGACGTGCAAGACGACGTCCGCGTTCGTCAACTCGTCGAGGAACTGGTTGCCCAGGCCCCGCCCCTCGTGGGCACCGGGGACGAGGCCGGCGACGTCCAGCAACTCGACGGGGACGTAGCGCTTGCCGTCCGCGCAGTTCTCGGTGCCACAGCGCTCCGGAAGGTCGAGACAGGGACACTCCGCCCGGGCGTGGGTCACCCCGCGGTTGGCGTCGATGGTCGTGAAAGGGTAGTTCCCCACGTCCACGTCGGCCATCGTCGCCGCTTCGTAGAAGGTCGACTTGCCGGCGTTTGGCTTGCCGGCAAGCGCGATAGAGAGCATACCCCGGCTACTCGCGATGCTCGAAAACGCCTTTCGGTCCCGTCAGACGGTCGGTCGTAACGATTGACCGGTATTTCGCCGACCGGTTCGACGAAATCCGGAAATGGTTTACAACCGACTGTATCAGATCTCTTCGTCTCCGGTCTAAACCCCAGAAGTAGTGCTAGTCGTGACTACGATACGGGAGCGTCGTCACATCGAAGGCGTCGTAGTGGCGGTCATACGTGAGGATGTGATCGACCTCCATCGCGTCCATGTGTGCGGCGACGGCGAAGTCGGTGAACGAGGCATCCAGGTCGGTCCAATCGACGAACATCCCCTTGCCGTCGCGAAAGACGTCCTCGGAGACGGCTTCGAACTGATAGAGCGTGCTTTCGTCGAGCGTCGTCAGGAACGACGCTGCGTTCCGCATCGACGCCTGCTTTTTCAACCGCGTTGCTGCCTCATCGACGATGTGGTCGTTGACGATCAGTCGACGATAGGGGAGATCACCGTCGCGAACAAACGTCATAAACGCCCGCGAGACGTGGTGCATCTGGTCGCGAGGGTTGAACAGCGCGTAGAGGAACTTCGGACCGACGACGACCTGGTGTCGAACGTGGCTCGGCCGGAAATGCTCGGCCGTGACCGTCCCGATCGGTGTCTCGACTGGCTCTGCCATGCGCGACTATGATTGCGCGGACGGATCGTCGGCGAGCGTGAAGGACTCGTCGCTCCCATGCCATTTGTCGACGAGATCGTCTTCCTTGCGAGCATCCGTCTGTGCCCTGTCCGGCAGAGAGTCCGCCTCCAGCTCGTCGAGGACGGTAAACGCTCGGTCGTTTGGATTCGCTCGCTGCTGTCGTTCGGCCCACTCGATGAGCGCCTCGTGCCCGGCTTCTTTGAGCGACAATCCGCGTTCCGTTGCGAACTCGCGGAACCGTTCGTATTCGTCCTCGCTCAGCTCGGTTTGGACGTGCTTGGTGTCGTTGCTACTCATGCGGATCCCTCGGTGCTACTCTCCTCTACTTGTCCATGA
Source organism: Halobacteriales archaeon QS_5_68_33 (assembly GCA_003023785.1). Lineage (GTDB taxonomy): Archaea > Halobacteriota > Halobacteria > Halobacteriales > Haloarculaceae > QS-5-68-33. Next base: position 1,895 of record PXRS01000013.1, read on the forward strand.
AGTATAAGATGTTCGCATGGCGGTATTCATGGAGCATGCCAAACGAGGGGCTGCAGGTCGTAAAGGCGTTCGCGCCCCGGGGCGGTAAAATCCCTGACAGACTTACAGCCGGCAGTATGACCCACGCTCCGGCGCGCCGCTCGGGGTCGGACCCGCCGGGGGCTCGACCGGACGCGAAGCCGACAGTCGCCCGACTGCGCGGTGATCCCGACCGTCAGTTCGACCGACAGGTGAAGCGGGTAACAGGACACCTAGGCATCTAGGGCGTCTGTTCATGGGGGTACACGTCGATAGCGTGTATCGATGAGCGAAAAGGAAGGGTCACGGGACATCGTCGGTGGGCACGCCGGGGACCGGGACGAGGAACCACGTCCGTTTATCGACGAGGTATTTGCGGTGCTCGCTGACTGGCGCCGGCGGGAGGTCAGTCGGTTCTTCATCGAGACGGACGCCGAGACCGCGTCGGTCGACGACCTCGCCCTGCTGGTCGCGGGGTGTCGACCGGGCGACGCCGAGGGACCGTCTCCCGCACACGGCGACCTCGTCGCGGCCCTGGAGGAACGCCACCTCCCGCGGCTCGACGCCGTCGGTGTCATCGACTACGACCCCCGGTCGGGGACGGTCCGCTATCGGGGCCAGCCGACCTTCGAGAAGTGGCTCGAACACGTCACTGCCGTCGACGACGGCCGTATCTGACTGGCGGAACCGAAAGCGGGGGTTTTTCACCACGGGTCACACAGGACGGTGTATGCAGGGTAACCTTCCGCCGGAAGCACAGAAAAGGCTCGAGGAGCTGCAGGACCTCCAGGAGAAGGCCCAGCAGGTCGCGGCCCAGAAACAGCAGGCCGAGACGCAGCTCCAGGAGTCCGAGACGGCCCTCGAAGAGCTCGAGGACATCGACGAGGACAGCACGATGTACCGCAGCGTCGGCGAGCTCCTCGTCGAGACCGAGTACGACGACGCCGAAGAAGACCTAGAAGAGAAGGTCGAGAGCCTCGAGCTCCGCGTCGAGACCCTCGAAAAGCAGGAGGAGCGCGTCCAGGAGCAGTTCGAGGAACTCCAGACGGAGCTCCAGAACATGCTCGGCGGCGGTGGCGGCATGGGCGGCCCGCCGGGCGCCGGCGGCCCCGGTGCCGGCGACTGAATGGTCTCGGACGAGCGCGTCGTCGAGACGGCCGCCGAGGCCGCGCGTAACGTCGTTTTCTCGCGGTTCGACCGCTCCACCGTCAAGGACGTCGACGTGACCGTCACCTTCGAGGACGGGATCCTGGAAGTCGACGTCTACCTCAACGCCACCGAGGGACGGAACGCCGAACAGGTGGCCGACGACGCCGCGCTGGCCGCTCGCGCGGCCGTCGACGACCTTCTGAACTGACACCTTCCTCCGCGTGTTCCCCGGTTGGATCTTGTTTCACTGAAACTCAGTCGGCGTCGGGCGTGACCTCGGCGTCCTCGTCGCGGCCGTTCGATTCGGGGTCGGGGCTCTCCCCGACCATCGGGACGACGCCGTCCAACGATTCCTCGACTTCTTCGCGGCTCTGGAGCCCCTCCGGGTCGAACCCCGCCTCGTCGCTCGGGCTCTCGTCACCGCCGTCGGCGTCCTGGTCGACATTCGCGTCCTCTCCGCTGGCATCGGCTGTCTCGGCAGGTTCGGGGCCGAGCGCGTCCCGGACCTGCGTGAGTTCGCCGCTCACACGGATGGTGCCCTCGACGACGGCGTGCTCGTGGAGTTCGATGTCCTCGGCCGAGACGTCGCCCCAGACGTGGGCGCCGCGGCCGATCCGCACGTCACCTCCCCGGGTCGTCACGTCACCCTTGATCTCGCTTTCCTCGCCGACCTCGGCGTCGCCATTCGCGCGGAGGCTGCCGAAGACCACGGTGTCGGCGCCCACCGAGAGGGACTCGGCGCGGACGTTGCCGTGGAGGCGGCAGTCGTCGCCGACGCGGGCGGGCGTCGAGACGCGCCAGGCGTCGTCGCCGACGCGGGCACCCCGCGGGATGACGACCGGTTGGGCCTCGCCCTCGTCGGCCGCGACGAGCTGGTCGGCGAGTTCCTCGGCGGCCTCCTCCTCGCCGATCCGGAGCAGTTGCGAGAGGTAGATGACGAGAAAGACGACGGTGGGCATCGGGTTCCGGATCTCGATGTGGCCGCTGGCCTCGAAGGTGTCGGCGATCCCGACGTCGTCGCCGATGTCGGCGTTGCCGGCGACCTTGAGGCCGCCGTCGATGCTGACGCGCTCGCCGACGTAGGCGTTGCCGCCCACGAGGACGTCCCCGGCGACCTCGCTCCATATGTCCAGCCGGCAGTCGCCCGCGGCCTCGATGTCCCCGCTGAAGGTGACCCGCTCCCCGGCCATGACGTCGTCGCCGCGCACCCCGAACTCGACGGTGCTCTGGCCGCCCACGACCACGTCGCCGTCCGTCACGAGGTCGTGTTCCTCGACTGTCGTGCCGTCCGGGATGGCGAGTTCGTCGAGTTCGGCCGAGCGCAAAGACACAGTATCTATAGCGTGTTCGGGCGTCTTAAACCCTCACACCGCGCACGACGGGCGTCCGACGCGCGTCTGACGCGCCCGCAGTCAGACCCGGCCGACGGCCCCGCGACGGGCGCGCTCGAGAGGCCGCGACCCGGCACACCGGATATTTAACTGCCCATCGCCTACTCGGGAGTATGACCGTGCTGTCCTTCGACGAGCAGGGTGTTGACGTCGTCTACGAGGGCCACGACTTCCGTCTGGAGAAGTCGCTGGTCGAGGACGCGGTCCGGAAGTCGTACCCGGACGTGACCGACCACGAGGTCCTCCAACTGGTCGAGGACGACCCCGCGCTCTCGGGCGAGCCACGGCGGATCGCCGACATCGTGGACTGATACTGCCGGCTGTAACTTCGTGAAGATATTCGCTGCCCCGGGGCGGCGAAATTCTTGACAGACTTACAGCCGGCAGTATGAGACGGGCCGCCGTGACTGCCGGGACGCCTGTCCGACCGTTTCAGAGCACGTCGGTCTCGACGTGAGTCCGGACGTTGGCAAGCGTCGTCGACAGTTCGCGCTCGTTGTACCGGGCGACGAACGGCCGCGCGACGGCCGAGAGGACTCGCCCGGGGACCTCGTAGCGCCCGGTGTAGGTCAGGCGCGTGCCGCCGTCGACCGCCTCGAATCCGAGTTCGATCGCTCCGGAGAGTTGCCCGCGCATCTCGAACAGCATGTGCTCGTTCTCGGTCCGCTCGACCTCTTCGAGTTCGCCCGACAGCGAGACGCCGGCCATCCGGAACGTGTAATCGAGTCGCTTCCCGCCGTTCGGGAGGCCCTCGACGTTCTGGGCGGCGGCGAGGCTCGGCGTCACCGTGACGTGGTTCGCGGGGTCGTCCATGAAGACGAAGACGTCCGCGACCGGTGCGCGGGACGACGAACAGGAGTACGAACATGACCGCGAGTATCAGCCCGTAGCCGGCGAGCGTCCCGGCGGCGGTCAGCCACGCGGGATGGTCGAACTCCGCGAGCGCGTTCATACCGGACGTTCGCAGGCGACTATCTTAGTTGTGAGGGAGCGCTTGCGAGTCACGCGATCCGGGACACACGCCGGGACTACAGGAATTCGACGTCGAGCGCGGCGGCGAGTCCGTCGACGTCGAAATCGCCGTCCGCGACGGCCAGCGACTCGTCGAGTGCCATCGCGGTCCCCGCGATGTACGCGTCGCGGGCGGCGAGCGCTCGTCCGCCTCGGTGCAGTTCGTTCTGGAGCCGTGCGGCCGCACGCGCCATCGCCGGCGTTTCGTCGACGAACGTGACCCACTCCAGCGCGGAGTCGACGGCGTCGAAGTCCGCCGGACCGGACTTGAACACCTCGCCCTGGTATACCTCGAACGCGACCAGCGGCGGCGCGACCGCGCGCTCGTCGAAGTGCTCCTCGACGTACGACACGACGGACGGATCCCCGTCGAGGTACTCGATGAGGACGCTGCTGTCGTAGACCGTCATCGGGTCCCGACGCCGTCTTTCATCTCCTCGCGCGCTCTCCGTGCCCCTTCCGCCGCGTCGGTCCCCTCCCAGAGACCGGCCCCCTCGCTGACGAGTTCCCCTCGCTCGGCGACCAGCCGGGAGAGCAACTCATCGAACGTCTCGTCGTCCCCCTTCAACGCCGCGAGCGCCGCGTGCGTGTCGTCGTCGACCCGGATGCTCTTGCTCATACACCGTTGTATACGGCCGCGTATACAAGACTGTTCTCCCGGGTGACTCCCGGAGAAGACCGGCGGCTACCGCGTCGAACCGAGGGAAAAACCGACGTCGGGGGACGGGTGGAACGGTCCGTGAACCTCAGGCGAACGTGCGCGAGACCTCGTCGCCCTCGTCGCCCTCGGCCTGGATCTTCTCCCAGGCTTCGAGGAGGTCCTCCATCCGGATCTCGGTGCGGTCGTCGCGGATGGCGAACATGCCGGCCTCGGTCGTGACGGCCTTGACGTCGGCGCCGGAGGCCTCGCCCGTCTCGGCGGCGAGTTCCTCGAAGCCGATGTCGTCGGCGAGGTTCATCTCGCGGGTGTGGATGCGGAAGATCTGCTCGCGGCCCTCCTCGTCGGGCTTGGGGACCTCGATGAGGCGGTCGAACCGGCCCGGCCGGAGGATGGCGCGGTCGAGCATGTCGAAGCGGTTGGTCGCGGCGATGATGCGGACCTCGCCGCGGTCCTCGAAGCCGTCCATCTCCGAGAGCAACTGCATCATCGTCCGCTGGACCTCCGCGTCCCCGGAGGTCTTCGGGCGAGTTCGAAGAGGTCACGCACGAGTTTGGCCCCCTCGCCGATGAACTTGTGAACGAGTTCCGAGCCGGCCATCTTGATGAACGTCGCGTCGGTCTGGTTGGCGACGGCCTTGGCCATCAGCGTCTTGCCGGTGCCCGGCGGGCCGTGCAGCAGGACGCCCGACGGCGGGTCGATGCCGACCTCCTCGAACATCCCCGGGTTCTGGAGGGGCATCTCGACGGTCTCGCGGACCTCATCGAGCTGGTCCTCGATGCCGCCGATGTTCTGGTAGGTGACGTCCGGCGACTCCTCGACCTCCATGACGCGGGCCCGGACGTCCGTTTCGTCGTCGAGGCTCTTGACGATAGAGAGAGAGTTGTTGACGGCGACCCGGGAGTCCGGTTCGAGGTCGTCGCGCATCTCGTCGGTGACCTCGGTGATGGCCTCCTGGTTGTTGCCGTGCTGTTTGATGATGATCCCGTCGTCCGTGATCTCCTGGACCGTGGCGACGAACAGCGGCGACTGCTTGAGCTTCTTGTTCTCGTGGGTCAGCCGCTCTAACTTCTGCTGGTACTTGTTGTTCTCCGCGTTCGCGTCGAGGAGCTTGTCCCGCATCTCCTCGTTCTGGCTTTCGAGTACCTCGAGGCGCTCCTCCAGCGCCTCGATCTTCTCCTGTTGCGACGCGTCGTCGTCGTACGGCAGGTCTACCTTGTCCACGGTATCGGTCATTACAACCCCCCTAGCAGGTGAGATAATAAGAGGTTTCGGGTAGACACGTCACCGCTTCCGGCGATTCGCCCGATTCGGTCCCCGATCCGGCCAGTTCTGACGGTATCCATCTGCCGGCCGTCGAGCGGACGCGACGCGAGGGGCCGTCGGACCGGGGCAGAGTTGCTCAACCTCCGCGGGGCCCAGGCCGCTATCGGGCGTCGCCGTTCCCGCCTTCAGGAGCGTCGTTTTTCCGCGCCGTTTGAGCGGCTCCGGCTCGAAACCGGCGTCGGTCAGCCGGCCTTTCGTTCGAGCGCGAGCAGCCGGTCGACCTGCTGGCCCACGAAACAGGTGTAGACGCCGACGGTCCGCCGCGGCGCCCTCGCGTATTTTGCCGCAGGATTCTCCCGGGTTATTTCGAAACGGGAAATATTATTACCCTGTATTCGCTACCGGACGTACGATGAGTACCTCAGAGACGGCAGACCACGAGAGCGTGGGCGAAAGCGGGTGGGACGCAGTGGCGGAACTGCCCCCGAGCGCGAAACTGGTCGCCAAGACCCTGGAGTACAACGACGCACTGACCCAGAGCGAACTCGCCGAGGAGACGCTGTTGCCGCCACGGACGGTGAGGTACGCGCTGAACAGGCTGGAGGAGGTCGACGTCGTCGACTCGCGGTTCTCCTTCGCTGACGCGCGCAAGCGCATCTACACGCTCGACATCGAGTGATACGGTCGGTTGTACCGATCTACCGGAGTTTCGCCGACCGGTTCGACGGAATCCGGCACTGATTTACAACCGACCGTCTGACGGTCCGGCGGCCGACGCCGTGTGACCCGCACGTTCCACTTTCACCGCGCTCGCGACACCTCTTTAGGGGGGGGCGCGCTACCCCGGGGTAGATGACACGCGTGATCCACACGGGCGACACGCACCTGGGATACCGGCAGTACCATCGACCGGAACGCCGGGAGGACTTCCGCGCGGCCTTCCGGCAGGTGGCGGTCGACGCCGCCGACGGGGGCGTCGACGCGGTGGTCCACGCCGGCGACCTCTTCCACGACCGGCGGCCGGACCTGGGTGACATCATGGGGGCCCTGTCGGTCCTGCGGACGATCGACGACGCCGGCATTCCCTTCCTCGCCGTGGTCGGCAACCACGAGGCCAAGCGTTCGGCCCAGTGGCTCGACCTCTTCGAGTCGCTCGGGCTGGCGACCCGTCTGGGCGCGGAGCCGGTGACCGTCGGGGACACGGACTTCTACGGGCTGGACTTCGTCCCGCGGGCCAGCCGCGAGGGGTTCGACCCGGAGTTCGAACACGGCGACGCGGCACACGCCGCGCTGGTCACCCACGGCCTGTTCGAACCGTTCGATTTCGGGGAGTGGGACCCCCGCGAGATACTCGACGCCACCGACGTGGCGTTCGACGCGCTCCTGCTCGGGGACAACCACGACCCAGGCACGGTCGAAATCGAGGACGTGTGGGTCACCTACTGCGGGTCGACCGAGCGCGCGAGCGCCGCCGAACGCGAGGACCGCGGCTACAACCTCGTCACCTTCGACGGCGAGGTGGACATCCGCCGGCGCAACATCGACACCCGCGAGTTCGTCTACGTCGACGTCGAACTCGCACCGGGCGAGGGAACCCAGCGGGTCCGTGACCGGGTCGGACAGCACGACCTCGCGGCGGCCGTCGTCGTCGTCACCATCGAGGGCGACGGCGACCCGGTCGCGCCCGCCGACGTCGAGGAGTTCGCGCTCGAGGAGGGGGCGCTGGTCTGTCGAGTCACCGACCACCGGGAGTTCCCCGAGGAGACCGAGCGGGAGGTGAGCTTCGCCGACCCCGACGAGGCCGTCCGCGAGCGCGTCAGGGATCTGGGCCTGAGCGAGGCCGCCCGCGACATCGACGAGACGGTGCGGGCCGGCGACGTCGCCGACTCGAACGTCGACGAGGCCGTCCAGCAGCGAGTGGCCGAACTCGTCAAGGCCGGGGACGCCGACACCTTTGCGGCCGCCGACCCGGTCGATGACTCCGCGGACGACGCCGACGCCCCGGACGACGAATCGGCCGGCGCCGATCCCTCGAAAGCCGGATCGGCCGACGCCGAGGTTACAGACGACGAACCGACTGACGGCGACGGGGGCGAGACGACCGCCCCCGGGGGCGCGAGTGCCGACCCGTTGGGATCCGAGGCCGAACCGGCCGAAGCCGACGGCGGCGAGACGACATCCGGAGATGGCCACGGCAGTGAGGCGGCGTCGGGGGATAGCGACGGCGGCGAGACGGCCGTTAGCGACGACGACGCGACGCTGGAGGACTACCTGTGAGATTCGAGTACGTGCGGCTCTCGAACTTCAAGTGCTACGAGGAGGCGGGCCTGCGACTGGACGAGGGCGTGACGGTCATCCACGGCCCCAACGGCAGCGGCAAGTCCTCGCTCCTGGGGGCGTGTTTCTTCGCCCTCTACGGCGCGAAGGCGCTCGATACGACGCTCGATGAGGTGGTGACCATCGGCGCCGACGACGCCGAAGTGGAACTGGAGTTCACCCACGGCGGGAGTTCCTACCACGTCGAGCGGCGGGTCCGGGCGACCGGCGAGCGCGCGACGACCGCCCGGTGCGTGCTGGAGACCCCCGACGGCCCGGTCGAGGGGGCGCGGGACGTCCGCGCCTACGTCGAGGACCTCCTCCGGATGGACGCCGAGGCGTTCGTCAACTGCGCGTACGTCCGCCAGGGCGAGGTGAACAAACTCATCAACGCCTCGCCCGCCCAGCGCCAGGACATGCTCGACTCCCTCCTGCAACTCGGGAAGCTGGAGGAGTACCGCGAGCGCGCCAGCGACGCCCGCGTCGGCGTCGGGCGCGTCCGCGACGACAGGCAGGGCCGGCTCGGGCAGCTCGACGACCAGGTCGCCGAGAAGGAGGACAAGGACCTCCACGACCGCCTCTCGGGATTGCGGAGCGACCTCGCCGAGGTCGAGGGGGAGATAGACGACCTGGAGACCCAGCGCGAGACGGCCGTCGAGACGCGCGACCGGGCCATCGAGGTCATCGAGGAGTACGAAGAGCGCCGGGAGGAGCTCGCAGACCTCGAATCGGACATCGACGAGTTGCGGGAAGCCATCTCCGAGACCGAACGCGAGCGCGACGGTCTCGCCGAGGAAATCGACGACCGCCGGGAAGCGCGCGAGGCGGCCGTCGAGACGCTCGCGGACCTCCTGCCCGAGACTGCCCTCGACACGGAGGACCCGGACGCAGTCGAGAGCGAGGACGTGGAAGACCTGATCGACGACCTGGAGGCCGAGGACGAAGACCACAGGGATGCCGTCGAGGAGGCCCGCCTCGAAGCGACCGAGTGCGGGAACGAAGCCGAGAGCCTCCGCAAACGCGGCGACGAACTGGACGCGGAGGCGGCGGAGAAGCGCGAGCGCGCCGAAAAGCTGGGGAGCGAAATCGAGGAGACGCGCGAGACGCTCACCGAGCGCCGCGAGAACCTCGCCGACCTCGACGAGCGGATCGAGGAGTTGCGCGAGGAGTTCGCGGAGGTCGCCGCCGACCTCGACGCCGACGTCGCGTTCGGTGAGGCCGAGTCAGTCCGGGAGTCCCTCGCCGCGGACCACGACGAGGCCGTCGAGTCGGTCGCCGGCCTGAAAGCCGACGTGGAGAACCAGCGCGAGACCATCGAAGAGGCCGAGGAACTCCTGGAGGCGGGCAAGTGTCCAGAGTGCGGCCAGGACGTGGAGGGCGCGCCCCACGTCGACTCCATCGAGGACGACCGCGAGCGCCTCGCCGAACTGGAGTCCGACCTCGACGACGCCCGGGAGCGCCGCGACGAACTCGCCACGCGGGTAGAGCGCGCCGAACGCCTCGTCGAGACCGAAGACAGCGTGGCGGAGGCCGAAAGCAACCGCGAGAACGTCGCGCAACTCGTCGAAGAGCGCGAGTCGGTGCTCGACGAGAAGGCCGACCAGATCGAGGAGCTGCGCGAGGCGGCAGACGAACTCGAAGCCGAGGCCGCGGAGAAACGCGAGACTGCGGCGGAGCGCGAGAGCGAGGCCGAGGCCAGCCGGGAGCGCGTCGACGAGCACAACGAGGCACGGAGCGACCTGTCCGACCGGATCGACAGGCTGGAGCGAGTCGCGGACCTGCTGGAGACGGTCGCCGACGCCGACGACGCGGTCGACCGGTTGCGCGAGCGCCGCGAGCAACTCGACGAGCGAAACGACGAGCGCCGCGAGCGGCTGGTCGACCTGCGCGAGCGCCGCGATTCCCTGCAGGAGGAGTTCGACGAGTCGGCGGTCGAGAGCGCCCGCGAGGAGCGCGAACGGGCCGAGGAGTACATCGAGCAGGTCGACCCCCGCCTGGCTGAACTCCGCGAGAACCGCGACGAGCTGCGGGCGGCCATCGGCGGGGTCGAAGCCGAGATCGAGGAGCTCGAAGCCCTGCGCGAGCAGCGCGAGGAACTCGCCGAGCGGGTCGCGTGGCTCGACTCGCTGTACGAGGAGGCCGAGCAACTCCAGCGGACGTACGGCGACCTCCGGACCGAGTTGCGCCGCCGGAACGTCGAGAGCCTCGAAGCCATGCTCAACGAGGTGTTCGATCTGGTGTATCGAAACGACTCCTACGCCCGGATCGAGCTCTCCGACGAGTACGAACTCACCGTCTACCAGAAGGACGGCGAAGCGCTCGAACCGGAACAACTGTCGGGCGGCGAGCGCGCCCTCTTCAACCTGAGTCTCCGGTGTGCCATCTACCGGTTGCTCGCCGAGGGCATCGAGGGCGCGGCGCCGATGCCGCCGCTCATCCTCGACGAACCGACCGTCTTCCTCGACTCGGGGCACGTCTCTCAGCTGGTCGAGCTCGTGCGGGCGATGCGCGACTACGGCGTCGAACAGATCCTCGTCGTCAGCCACGACGACGAACTCGTCGGCGCCGCCGAGGACCTGGTCCGGGTCAGCAAGGACCCCCGCACCAACCGCTCGACCGTCGCCCGCGAGGAACCCACCGAGCGACTCGTCGAGGCCAGTGCCGACTGATACGGTCGGCGAATCACCGGTAAATCGGTACAACCGACCGTATCAACCGTGGTGGGCTCGACCGGTACGAACATTCAAGTGGGGTGACGGGACCATCCGGAGGTATGTCCGAGAACCTGGCCGACCGCCTCGACGCGGTCGAACGCGCGCTGACCGAGGACGAGACCGACCTGGCGGCGGTCCGCGAACGGGCGACGCTCTCCGCGGAGGTCGACCGACTCGAAACCCGCGTCGAGGAACTCGAGGCGCAGGTCGAGGAACTGAACGCCGCAATCGAGGCGGTCCGGGGCTACACCGGGAACGTCCGCGCGGTCAACCGGGCGGTCGAGCGCCGCGCCAGCGCCGCACTCGCGAAAGCCGAGGCACTCGAAGCCGCCGTCGACGGCGCCCCCGGGGGAGCAGACGACGGACGGGCGGCCGAGGCGACGGTCGACCGGGAATCCGACGGCTCGGACCCGGCGACCGAACGCACGGTCCTTCGACGACCGGACGCGACCCGGGATCGAGCGGACCGGCGTCCGACGGACGAGAGCCGGACGGACGGGAGTCAGCGGCGCGGGGCCGCCTGCGAGCCTCGGCCGACCGCGATCAAGGGGGGAAGCGATGGAGGAGGCGAGAGCGACGGGGAGAGCGGCACCGAGCAGTTCATCGAGCGGGTCCGGGACGCGCTCTGACGTGCGGGTCCTGTTCACGGTGGCGCTTGCGGTGGCCGTTCTCGCGGTCGCGTCGCCCGCGGTCGACGCGGTCGGCGTCGAGCGGGCCGACACCCGGACGGGCGCCGCGGTCGACCGACTCGTCGAGGCCGGCCGGGCGCTCGCGGCGGGCAACGATGCCCTCCGGCCGGACCACGGGCCGGCCAGGCGGGTCCTCGAACTCGACCTGCCGGTCGGCGGCGTCGCCAGCACCCCGTTGCGCTCGCTGACGGTCGGCCCGCCCGAGTCGACCGGCGAGCGCGGTGTCGACGCCCGGCCGACGAACGCGGCGACGCGAGTCGCCTGGCGGGTCCAGGGCGGTACCGAGCGCGTCAGGCAGGTCGCCGGGCTCCGCCTGCGGCCGGTCGAGGGCGAGCGGTTCGAGCTCGGCCGGGGCGGCCGACAGCACCTGGTCCTCAGACTCGTCGAACGCGACGGCCGCCGGGTCGTGACGGTCGCGGCGGGCCTCCCGAACTGATCGTATGAGGCCATGGGGTGGCCGTCACGCCTCCCGTCCCGGGGTGAGCCGACGACAAACCATTTCCCCGGCGGGTCACTAGGGCGGGTATGGCCGACGACGAGGCCGACGAGTGGCGCTTCTCCATCGACGAGGTGGGACCCGACGAGGAGGACCGAGACGAACGCGAGGCGGGGTGGGGGCAGGATACGGACGCGACTCGCGACGGCGACGAGGACAGCGACGCCTGGAGGGTCACCGTGGGGGAAGACAACGACGGACCGACGGTGGCGGTCGGCGGACCCGAGGGGGCGGCCGAGGAACCGGGCGAGGACGACGGAAACGTCGCTGGGACGCTCGCACCGGGGTCGCCGGTCGAACCCGGCACGCCCGCCCCGGAAAACGTCGCGTTCGCCACCGCGGGGGCCGTCCTGACGGCGGTGGTCCTCGCCGGGATCGTCGTCCCGCTGGACCCGACAACCGTCGGGACCATCACCGGCGTCATCGTGCTCGGGGCCGCCGCCCTGTATGCGCTCTTCCGGCGGTTCTGATGCTGCGAGCTGTAACTTCGCGAAGATGTTCGTCGTCCCGGGGCGGCGATGTTTTTTCCGGACTTACAGCCGGCAGTGTGACCGCCCGCCCGCTCGAGGCCGCCGCGGCCGCTTTTCGCGCCTGGCGGGTGCCAGAAGTGTTTTCGGGTCGGCAACCTTACACTCGTGTATGCAATCGTCGGCGCTCGGCTGGATCGGGAACAACCTCGCTCTCTTTCTCCTGCTCGCAGGCGCTGGGCTGACGATCGCCGAGGCGTTCGCACCCGGCGCGCACTTCATCGTCCTCGGGGTGGCGTTGCTGGTCGCGGGGCTGGTCGGCCTGGTCCTCCCGTCGTCGATGGGGCTGGTCGCGCCGGCGGTCCTCGCGGCGGTCGTCCTCGGGGCCGGCGCGGCGACCTTCTACGTCTACCGGCAGTTCGACTTCTACGGCGGCAAGGGGGGCGAACAGACGAGCGACTCGGACTCCCTGCGCGGCGCGACCGGGCGGGTCACCGAGCGCGTCACGACCACCGGCGGCGAGGTGAAACTCGACGACGGCGGGTTCAACCCCTACTACCGGGCGCGCAGCGCCGACGGGGAGATCGAGGTCGGCACCGAGGTGATGGTAATGGACCCCGGCGGCGGCAACATCGTCAAGGTCGCCCCCGTCGAGGGGTTCGACGAGATCGAGCGCGAACTCGAACGCGGCCGGACGGGCGGGGACTCCACGCCGGGAGACCGCGAGGGCCGTGACAGGTCCGGCAGCGAGGACCCGGAGGACCGCGAGTTCGAGCGCGACACTGCCTGATACGGTCTTGTAACGGTTACCGGTATTTCGCCGACCGGCTCGACGAAATCCGGAACTGATTGACAACCGACCGTGTGATGGCGTTTCTCACGAGCATAGTCACTACGAGGAGTCCCGACGGCCCCACAGACCGGGAGGGGACCGGCGAGACGTCCCCTCTCGAACACACCGGATCCAGAACGAGATCGACAGGTGACAGCCGGATCGCGGGATGTCATCATCAGCCCAACCCTTTTCACCAGGTGGACACAAGTCCGAACGTATGATCCCCGCAGTACCCGCGGTTCCGCTGCAGTCCCTCGGGGGAGTGGTGTCGATCGTCGCCCTCGTGTTGCTCGCACTCGCGGTGGTGATGGTCTACCAGATGGTGGAGATCGTAAACGCCTACGAGAAGCGGACGCTGACGGTCTTCGGGGAGTACCGCAAACTGCTGGAACCGGGTATCAACTTCGTGCCGCCGTTCGTCTCGAAGACCTACCCGTTCGACATGCGGACCCAGACGCTGGACGTGCCCCGCCAGGAAGCGATCACCCGCGACAACTCGCCGGTCACCGCCGACGCCGTCGTCTACATCAAGGTGATGGACGCCAAGAAGGCGTTCCTGGAGGTCGACGACTACAAGCGCGCCGTCTCGAACCTCGCCCAGACCACGCTGCGTGCCGTTCTCGGTGACATGGAACTGGACGACACGCTGAACAAGCGCCAGGAGATCAACGCGAAGATCCGGCGCGAACTCGACGAACCCACGGACGAGTGGGGGATCCGCGTCGAGTCCGTCGAGGTCCGCGAGGTCAACCCCTCGAAGGACGTCCAGCAGGCCATGGAGCAACAGACCTCCGCCGAGCGCAAACGCCGCGCGATGATCCTCGAAGCCCAGGGGGAACGCCGCTCGGCTATCGAGCAGGCCCAGGGGGAGAAGCAGTCCGACATCGTCCGCGCCCAGGGGAAAAAGCAGTCACAGATCCTCGAGGCGCAGGGTGACGCCATCTCGACCGTCCTGCGCGCGAAATCCGCCGAGTCCATGGGCGAACGCGCAGTGATCGACAAGGGAATGGAGACGCTCGAATCGATCGGCCAGGGCGAGTCGACGACGTTCGTCCTGCCCCAGGAACTCTCCTCGCTGGTGGGTCGGTACGGCAAACACCTCTCGGGCAGCGACGTCTCGGACATGACGAAGGCCGACGGCGACGGCGAACTCGACAGCCTCGACTTCGACGCCGAGACGCGCGAACTGCTCGGCCTGGACGACATCGAAGAGATCCTCGGCCAGATCGACCAGGAGGCAGACGTCGACGTCGAGGCCATGGAGGAGGAGGCCCAGGCCATCAAGGAGGGCCAGGACGCGACGAACATCCGCGATCCCGACGAGGTCATCGAGGAGATGGACGCCGAGATGGACCCCACCGGGAGCCCGGTGGGTGGTCCCGGCGGCGACGGGACCGGCGGCGACGGCGAACGCGAACCCGAACCCGAGACGGAGTGAGCGACTCGCCGCGGCGCTTGGATCGGACGACCCGATGTGCGAGCGAAGACATTTTAATCCGTACCGCCTATTGACTGCCAATGACAGACGAGGGCGTCGACGAGTCCAAGCGAGCGACGCTCCGGCGGTTCGCCGCGCTCGGGGCGGCGAGTCCGCTGGTGCGGTTCGCCCAGGACAGCGAGAGCGACGCCCCCGACGCCATCCTCGGCTACGTCACCGCGACGCCCGGCGCCCACTTCTCGAAGGTCCGCGACGACCTCAAACTCGGGACGGGCGAGACCCAGCACCACCTCCGTCGCCTGGAGGGCGAGGGCGCCATCGAGAGCCGCGAGGACGGCGACTACCGCCGCTTTTTCCCCGCGGGCCGCTTCTCGGAGTTCGAGCAGGTGGCGCTGGGTTACCTGCGGCGGGCCACCCCTCGCGGGATGGTCGTCGCGCTCCTGCGAAACCCCGACGCGACCGGGGCGGACCTGGCCGCGGGGCTGGGCGTCTCCCGGCCGACCGTCAGCAAACACGCCGCCAGGCTGGAGGAAGCCGGGCTGGTCTCGCGGGCCGACGGCTACGAACTCGAACGGCCCGAGACGCTCCTTCTCTTGCTCGTGCGCCACGCCGACTCCTTCGGCGAGGACGCCGCGGCGCTGGCCGCCGAGGCCGACGACATCGTCGCCTACGAACCCTGATTTCCGGTCGGGACGCACCGTCACTCCCGAGCGTCGGGTGTCTGCCCTTCGATCAGCGGTTCGTCGGCGAACTCCTCGCGGAGGTCCTTCTTCGAGAACTTGCCGGTGGCTGTCTTCGGGACCGCGTCGATGAACTCGACCGCGTCGGGCAGCCACCAGTCGGGGTAGTCCTCGCGGAGTAACGCCTCGATCCCGTCGGGGAGCGACTCGCGGTCGGCGCCCTCGGCGGGGACGACGAACGCGACGGGGCGTTCGCCCCACCTCTCGTGGGGGACGCCGATGACGGCTGCCTCGTCGACGGCCTCGTGGGCCATGACCGCGTTTTCGAGTTCCTGCGAGGAGATCCACTCCCCGCCGGACTTGATGACGTCGTCGGCGCGGTCGACGATCTCGACGTAGCCGTCGGGGTCGACGGTGACGATGTCGCCCGTGCGGAGCCACGACCCCTCGAAGTCGGACTCGTTGGCGTCCGGGCGCCCGTAGTACTCGTCGGTGACCCACGGGCCCCTGATGAGGAGTTCGCCGAAGTCCTCGCCGTCCCACTCGATGGGCTCGTCGCCGTCTTTCAGCACCCGGAACTCCAGACCGGGGACGATCAGCCCCTGTTTCGCGCGTTTCGTCACCTGCTCGTCGTAGTCCGCGGCTTCGAGGCCGTGTTTGCGGCGGGCGACCGTCCCGACGGGCGACGTCTCGGTCATGCCCCAGGCGTGGAGCACCTCGATCCCCATGTCGTCGAACCGTCGGATGACGATCTCGGGGACGGCCGCGCCGCCGACGACGACCCGCTCCAGCGTCGAGAGGTCGGCGTCGCGGTCCTCCAGGTGTTCGAGCAACCCGAGCCAGACCGTGGGCACGCCGGCGGTGATCGTGACGCCCTCCTCCTCGATGAGCGCTGCGAGGTCGGCCGGGTCGGGCGACGGTCCGGGGTAGACGTGTTTCGCGCCGGCCGCCGTCGCGGCGAAGGGGAAGCCCCAGGCGTTGACGTGGAACATCGGGACGACGGGCATCACGACGTCGCTGTCCTCGATACCGAGTGCCTGTGGCGTGAGCATCGCCATCGTGTGTCCCCAGAGCATCTGCTGGGTGTACTCCACGCCCTTCGGGTTCCCCGTCGTTCCCGAGGTGTAGCACATCCCCGCGGGGGCGTCGCCCGGCAGTTCCGGCCACTCGTAGTCGGCGGTGTGGCCCCGGAGGAACTTCTCGTAGGTGATGGCGTCCGGGAGGTCCACGTCGGGGAGCGCGTCGCCGACCACGACGATGCGCTCGACGCTCGCGAAGGCGTCGGCGTCGTAGGCGCTCGCGACCGTTTCCGCGAGGGACGGGTCGACGAACAGCAACCGGTCGTCGGCGTTCCCGACGATGTACTGGATGTGTTCGTCCGGCAGGAGCGGGTTGATCGTGTGGAGCTGGGCGCCGGCGTTCGGGACCGCGAAGTAGGTCTCGAAATGCCGGTCGTGGTTCCAGCAGACGGTCCCCACCCTGTCGCCGCGGTCGACCCCGGCGACGTCGAGGGCGCTGGCGAGTCGCCGGACCCGGTCGCCGTACTCGGCGTACGTGGACCGGCGTCTCCCCTCCGGCGTCCGGGTAACGATCTCCCGGTCGGGATACAGTCGCTCGGCTCGCCACAGGAACGGTCGCAGCGTCTGGTCGAATCCTGGCATACACTCGCATACTCAGTGTTGCCTATTAACATACCAGGCCACTGCCAGGGGTCGTAACACGAGAGGGCTGGGACACGGGGGGTCCGGAGCAGTCGGCGTCCGCGAGGCCGGAAAACCGTAGCGTCGGTAGTCGCCGGTCCGGACGGGACGCGTCTGTCTCTTCCCGACTCCGCAAGAAGCGGTGTTCGACTGCCGGTGTGTCCCGTTCATACTGTCGGACACAAGTACGTGAACGTGCTCGTCGACGTTCGGGGACATGCATCTCGAAGACCCCGAAACAGTCACCGGAGCGATGGCATCACTTGTGTCCGACAGTATCAGGCCGTCACTTTCCAGGTCGTCGAGGAGGAGTAACCCCACTTCTCGACGGTGAGGCCGACGTCGTTCTCCTGGAGGGCGGTCATGTTCGTCCCGACTTCCTTGGCCGAGAGGTCGAGTTCCTCGCCGATGAGCCGTGACTTGAAGTAGGTCTGCTCGTCGACGTGTTCGCCGAGGTACGCCAGGATCCGCCGCTGCTTCTCCGAGAGGTCGACCGTTTCGACGCCGGTGACGTCCACGCTCGCGCTCGCGGGGGTCGCGCTCATGCTTTCCGTTTCCGTCCCGACCCCTTTAGCGGGTTTGGTACGGTCAGTTAACCCGACACACTCTTGCGGTTTCGTCCCGCGGTCCGCCGCGTCACCGCCGCTGGCTTGCCGTCGCGTGTCGGCGTTGGTGCCGTCGGGTAACCGGTGGCGATGCCGCTCGGGGGAGCGCGCGTTCGGAGAAGCGGGCGGCCGCGAGGTCACCCCGGGTCAGATGTCCTCGTCGATGATCTCGCCGACGGCGAAGTTGGACTTCACCTCGGTGACCTCGATCTTGACGCGTTCGCCGACGTCGGCCCCGGGGACAATGATGACGTAACCCCGTTCGACGCGGGCGATGCCGTCGCCCTGCTTGCCGATGTCCTCGATCTCGACGTAGCGGATCTCGCCGGTCTCGACCGGCGGTTGCGGTTCGGACGGGACGCTCCCGTCGCTCCCTTCCTGTTCGGTCGTCCCCGTCTCCGACGCGATGAGCGCCACGCGGTAGGTCTCCCCCGGTTCGACCGTCCCGGTGTCGATCTCCCGGCGCGGTACCTCAACGACGTACCGGTCCCCATCGTCCGATACGTCGGCACTGAACAGACACAGCAGTTTATCCGAGATCTCCAACTTGTAGGCCTCCAGCCGTCTCGTGGGAGCGCTCCGGTATAAAAGTCGATGCTCGCACCGTCCAGTCGCCGCTTTCGGCGGCGGCGTCGCTCGCTCTCACCGCTCGACCGGCGACCCGTCCGGCCGCTTCGCCCCCTCGGAGTCGTGGACGACAACCCCGCTGGGCCCGGTCGCAACCGGTTCGTAGCCGTTCCGAACGGCGATCGCCTCCTCCAGTTCCCGGACCGCTCGCTCTTTGAGCGTAGTCGCCAGTTCCTTGGCCTCGGCCCGGGAAATGTCCCGGCCCAGCCCCTCACACTCGTGGGCGCGGACTATCCCTTCGCCGTCGATGGAACCGCCCGCGGCGGTTCCGTCTGCTCGCGGGACCGCCGGTCCCGCGCTGTCGACCGCCTCGCCCATCGGCTGGCTGGTCCCGCCGAGCGCAACGCTGAACGGGTAGGTGCGACAGACCAGCGGCCGGTCGGCGTGGACCGTACACCGGCCGGGACCGCCTTCGCCGGTCTCGCTCTCGTCCTCGGCGTAGAACCGGCAGTCCCCGCAGTCGTCGGTCCGGAGCGCCCACTCGAAGGTCTCGCCCTCCGGGCCGTCCGGGCCGTCGGTCAACCCGTAGGGCATCGGCCGCGCCACGTCGCGCCAGTCGTAGGCCTCACTGGCACCGTCTCCGTTGTCCTCGCCGGTGTCGTCCCCGTCCCCGTCGTCGCGCTCGGCCCCGGCCCGCTGGAGGCGTCGCACCTCGTCGGGGAACACCGTCGCGACGTGGTCGTCCCCGTCGGCGTCGTCACAGCCGTCGACGGCCTTGCAGCAGGCCCCACACCGCGTGCACTCGAAACCGATGGACTCGATGGCGTCGGCGAGCGCGGCGACGTCGAGGTCCCGCGCCCTGTCGAGTTCGGTTTCGAGGCTCTCCATACCCCGGCTACCGGGCCGAGCGGGAAAAGGGTCGCGTCGTCGTGTCGTTTTGAAACGCCTTCTTGATGCCAGCACTGCAGACAGCGTGAAACCCCCCGGCCGCTGCGGTCTCGCGCCTCGCTGCGGTCCTCACTCGCTTCGCTCGTTGTGGTCCTTGCATCGGCGGGCGGGACTGTTACATTGTTCGACAGGGTGTCATAGAATGATTCTCACACCCAATCTATCAGCTCCGTCGCACCGGTTACTACGGGGTACGAAGGTACCAATCAGGTGCGGTGTGTACCCGTTAGTTGTCAACGGACGCCGTCTACAACGGGTTGTTGTTGCCACGGGACAGAGGACGAACATAGACAGTGTTGCTTGAGTGAATGAGGACTCGGAGACCAGCGTATGAAAATGTGACTGTGACATCAGTAGATCGCTTGTGTGTCATGACTGCATCTAACGCGTCAAGATCGATTGCATGTGAGAGTGGCGGTAACTCCTCTATCGGGGTCTCTAACGCGTCGGAAACAGCCTCCGCGATGGGCATCGAGATCTCCCTCGGAGTCTCACTCATACGAACACGTAATAGATACCCTCCCTTAATTATACAGAACGGATTGACTATATTAGTTACATTACTCAAACGAGCACCTGATCTCTTCCCTTACGACAGGACGCCACACAGGAGAGAATACGATAGGTCACCACACAGAAGAACCGATTCTTGATTTCCCTCCTTACTACAGGACGCCACAGAAGAGCGGGTGTAATCAACCGCCCGCAGACCCATATCGTAGGTATTCCCTGAGCGAACTGGTCGGGTATTGATTTACTGGCCCATGGTTTCGCTCAGCGGATCTTGTCCCACGTCTCATAGAATCGCCGCCCCTTCTCCACGATGTGTTCATCTCTGTCCCACTTGACTACCTCCTGTGCCTCTAATTCTGACAGAGACAGGTGACGGACTCGGAGACGGAGTCTTGCGACGTCTTCGGTGGCAGATGGTGGGTCATCATCGAGTAGTGTGAATACATACAGTAGTGAGTCAACTGTGGGTGGCCCGGAACAGGTCATGTCCGCTCGTCACCAGACACATTGAGAGTGACAACACCCCGTTTTGTATGAGTCGTCATATTACGAGGGAATTGCGATAGTGACTAAGCGGTCGCTCCATATCGTAACCGAGGAGTCGCTATACTCGAACGTGAGACTGCCTTCACACAGCGGTGAGTTGCCCGTCTCCCACGAAAACAACGCATCAAGTGCATCCGCATCCAACGTTTTATTGAGTGGTGGGAGATCGGCGGGGGAGCATCCTTCGACCTCAGCGACAGCGCTTATGAGGGTATGGCTCACCGATCGGTCTGCCGCCACTGTGCGTTCCATAAGCGTCTATGTGGCTTCAGTCAGAAACCATGCGTGGTTTTCACTCATATCATCACTACAGAGGAACCAGATTACACGCGAGTGGCCCATCTACTGAGTATCTGTCAAGACCGGCGTGCTGAATATAGAGCGTAGATTCAGCGGTGGTGAACCACGGAAGAGAAACACGTCAGCAGCGCCTACCCTTATATGAGCTGCCGATGTCTCGGCGAATATGGCATGGCAGTTGAGCCTCTATCCGCTCCTTGGATTTACAGGAGCTGGCATATCCACGCTGATTGCTGGACTCGCTTTGCGTCACCGCACCTACCACGAGGCGCTCCCCTTCTTGGGCCTGATGCTCACACTCGGTGGCTGGTCACTTGTTTCAGGCATCCAGTTGGGCTTCATGTCCCAGGCTGGCCAGCTCGGCTGGCAGCGTCTCGGCCTTGCCATCGGAGGGTGCATTCCGACCCTCTGGCTCTTCTTTACTGTCCGGTATGCCGGGAAAGATACGTGGCTCACACAGCGTCGGATGGCTGCGCTCGCAGCCGATCCACTTCTTTTTGGGCTCCTGACACTCACCAACGCCAGTCACGAACTCATCTGGGATGGGGTCACGCAAACACTCACAGCGGCCGGGCCTGCGGTCCGGCTCACATTCAACGCCGGCTACTACGTTCATATCGCATATGCCTATCTCCTGATTGCAATCGGTCTCGTACTCCTTTTCACCGTGTTTCTCCGCAGTTCACCTGTCTACCGGCGACAAACTGGCCTCTTGATTCTGGGTACCTTGCCACCATTTGTCGCCAACGTTGCCTATACACTCCGTGTCGAGTGGGGACCCCTGCCGGCAATCGATCCCACCCCGTTCGCGTTTATTCTCACGGGCATAATCTTTGGTCTCGCACTCTTCCAGTTCGATCTGTTGGAGCGAACTCCGGTCGCACAACAACGCGCTCTCGAAGAGATGGGTGATGGACTGGTCATCTCGGATGCCGACGGAGAAATCGTCGATACGAATACCGTAGCACGAGAGGTCCTTGATTCAACGCCGACCGTTGGAGACACACTGACCAGCCTCGAACATGTAGCTCCAGCAACTGGTGAGGGGATACTGGCAGCCTTCGACGGTCAAACGCTGACAGGCACCGTGGAGGATCGCCAGCGAACCTATGATACGGAGTGGTCGTCACTGACTGATCACCGTGGGCAGACGGTCGGTCATATCCTGACTCTCCGGGATGTCACTGATCGACATCAGTACCAACAGCGTTTGGAGGTTGCCCAACGAGTGCTGCGACACAACCTCCGGAACCACATGGCAGTGATTCAGGGGCGGGCCAGCCAACTCGCTCAAACAACCACCGACGATCACGCGACAGCTGCCAAACAAATCGTCGAGCGGACGGAAGACCTCATGGAGTTGAGCCAAAAAACCCAGACGATGGCACGTCTTGATGAGTATGCTGGCGATGAGCAGACCAGTCTCGAAATCAAGGACTATCTTGAGGAACTCGTGGCCACATTTCGCGATGAGTATCCGGCCGTAACCATCGAGTATACTAACGGGTCTCCCCCACCGATCGGCGTGCCTAACGAGGAACTCGTTGATGTTCCACTCCGGAATCTGATCGAGAATGCGATCGAACACAATGGGTGCAGCGATCCGTGGGTAGCGGTTCGGACATCGACAACCGAGAAGTATGTCCAGATTCATATCTCGGATAACGGACCGGAAATCCCGGCTGTCGAACGGGAGGTACTTGAGACGGGGACGGAGCAACAACTCAAACATGGGAGTGGGATGGGATTGTGGCTCACGTATTGGAGTATGCAGATAATTGGGGGGCAAGTCACGTTCGAGACCAGTGAAAACGGAGGGAACAGAGTAGTACTTGCGTTTCCGCGTGCCTAACAAGCGATGTCATATCTTGTGATTTCCTCCACGGGCCACAGACACGGTAGTCCAGCACTTGTTTAGCCTAGCAGCCCGGTTTATTTTGCCGACCGGATGCTGTTCGGGTTGCTGCATATGCGCTGTGCATCTCGCACGATTCCGAGAAAATATACATTATCTGAGGATACTTGTAATGATAACTACGCACACCTACCTAACGGATGGTTCGCCTACACAGAAATTGAAATAAATTCCTTGGCAAAAGTTCTATGACACCCTCTTGTTCGAAGAAATCGGTCCCACAAATCCGCCGAGAGCACCGCTCCACCTTGGCTACGCCGGTCGGGCCTCGTCGTCGCGGGGGTCCCACCGCACGCGCCCCTCGACGGCGAGTTTCGCCAGGTGGGCACGGACGGTCGCCTCGGCGAGGTCGCGGACGCCGGTGAGGTTCTTCCCGTAGACACGGTCACAGACCGCCGCGACCGTCCGGGCGCCCCCCTCGACGGCCGCGAGGACGCGCCGCTCGCGGTCCAGGCGGTGGGCGATGAGTCGCTCGACGGTCGCCCGCGGCGCCTCGATGACGGGCCCGTGGCCGGGGAGTAACCGTCCGGGGTTTCGCGCGCGGACTCGCCGGAGGCTCGTCAGGTAGGCGCGCAGGTCGCCCTCGGGCGCGGCGACGGCGACGCTCCCCTCGGCGACCGCCAGGTCCCCACAGGCGAGAGCGCCCCCGTGAGCGAACGCGACGTGCTCAGGGGCGTGGCCGGGCGCATCGAGAACCCGAACCGGGCCGTCGCCGGTCGGAATCGACGTCCCCTCGTGAAACGTCCGGTCGGGCGCGACGCCGGTCGCCCGCTCGAACGCTCCCTCGCGGCCGGTGCGGGCCCAGACAGTCGCACCGTGGCGGTCGGCGTAGCGGGTGACGGCGCCGACGTGGTCCAGGTGGTGGTGCGTGACCGCGACGTGGCCCACGGCGTGCTCGTCGGCGGCGGTGTCGAGCGCGTCGCTCGCCGCGGCGGGGTCGACGAGCAGGGCGGGGTCGGACCCGAGGAGATACGCGGCCGTCTCGCCGGTGGGGGCGCGCGTTTCGACGGGGACGGACACCCGGGTAGTCGCCATCGCCGGTGCTACGGCGGGCGGGCGCCTGTGCGTTTCGCATGCAGGACAGGAGACCGGTCGCGTCCGTCGAGGTCCACCCTGGTCCCCGACCTACCGGCGGAGGAAATAGACCTGTTTGCGCGCGTCGCGGTAGCTGTACCGGGAGCCGACCAGTTCGGACTCCTCCAGCCTGTTCAGCGCGTACCGGACCGTCCGGTCGGGCAGCAGCGACGCATCCACGAGCTGTCCCTGCGACAGCGGGGCGTCGGTCTCCAGCACCTTCGCCACGAGCTTCGCGCTCGGGGGCAGGTCACGGAGCCGCTCACGGAACTCCGCGTCGGTGAATGCGTCCTCGCGCTTGTCGTCGTCGACTGCCGTCCGCGTGCTCATGCGTCACTCTGTCTCGACGGTTGTGGTAAAACTTGGCTATATGGATGACCAAACAATCGAAAGCATATAAGGACATATTAGATCCTTGATGACTCGGAGGACCCGGGGCTCACCCGTCGGCCGGGCGTCGACCGGGCGTCGGACGGCGTGTGGGGAAGGGTTTTTGACTCTGCTCCCTATCGACCGCGTATGTCGATACCGGAATCGTACCACGACCTGTTCGAGCGTCGGACCTTCGCCCACTTCTCGACGGTGATGCCCGACGGGACGCCGCAGGTGACGCCCGTGTGGGTCGACTACGACGCCGGCCGGGGCCGCCTGCTGGTCAACACCGCGCGGGGCCGACAAAAAGAGCGCAACGTCGCGGCGAACCCGAAGGTCGGCGCGAGCATGCTCGACCCGGAAGACCCCTACCGCTGGCTGTCGGTCCGGGGCGAGGTGACGGCCGTCACCGAGGAGGGGGCCGTCGAACACATCGACGAACTCGCCCGCCGATACATGGACGTTGAGGAGTACCCGAACCACGACACTGAAGACGCGCCCCGGGTCATCGTCGAGGTCCGGCCCGACCGCGTCGCCACGGGGTGAGACTCGACCGGATCGTCGCGGGGAGGTGACCGGATTCGCGGCCGGGGTCGCCGCCAGTCAGTACGCTTTAGTGGGCCGACTTTCCACTGTCGGGTATATCCGTGAAAGGCCAGAACTGGTATCAACAGGAGGAGGTCGTCGACTCCTACGAGGACAAGCGGTTCTCGCGGGGTGGGGGTCGGCTCACCGACCGCCTGGAGAAGGAGGCGGTGCTCGACGCGCTCGAACCCGTCGCCGACAGGGCGGTGCTGGAGATCGCCTGCGGGACGGGCCGGTTCTCGGTGATGCTGGCCGAGCGCGGCGCCGACGTCGTCGGGCTGGACATCTCGGCCCCGATGCTCGGGGAGGGTCGCCGCAAGGCCGAGCGCGCGGGCGTCACCGACGCCGTCGAGTTCATGCGCGGCGACGCCGCCCGCCTGCCGTTCCCCGACGACCACTTCGACGCGGTCTTCGCCGTCCGGTTTTTTCACCTGGTCGATACGCCCGAGGAGTACCTCGCCGAGATGGCCCGGGTCTCGAAGGACCTGGTCGTCTTCGACACGTACAACCGGCTGTCCGGGCGCGTGCTATACAACTGGGCGCTGCCGATGGGGTCGCGTCTCTACTCGCGGTCGGAGGTCGACCGGCTGATAGACGGCGCGGGCCTGTACCTGACCGGCGAACTCCACGAGTTCCTCGTCCCCTTCGGGCTCTACCGGAAACTCCCCGGCGGCGTGGCCCGGGCGTTCCGGCGGGCGGAATCGACCGTCGGCGACACCGGCCCGGGCAACCGCCTGGCCTCCATCTCCTACTGGTCGGCCGGCATCGACTGACCGACGGGGCCTGACCGGCCCGCGAGGTCCGGCCGTCGGCAAAATACCGGTAAACCAGTACAACCGACCGCATGAGCGTCAGTTCGGCCAGTTGACGAGAGTTGCGGCCAGTGCGCGGCTTTTTTGCCCGTGGCGCTCGCTACGGGGGGTATGCAGCTCTCGGTAGTGGTCCCCACGCTGGACGGCCGGGAGCAACTCGCACGGACGCTGGACGCGCTGGCCGAGCACGTCCCGGACGCGGAGGTGGTCGTCGTCAACGGCCCCTCGACGGACGGGACGACCGGGATGGTCCGCGAGCGCGACGACGTGGACGTGCTCGTCGAGGTGGCCGACCGTTCGGTCGCGGCTGCGCGCAACGCCGGCGCCGACCACGCCCGCGGCGACGTGGTCGCGTTCGTCGACCAAGGCCTGGCGGTGACCGAGTCGTGGGCCGAGGCGCTGGCCACGGGCCTCGAGACGGTCGAGGTCGTCACCGGACCGGTCCACGTCCCGCTGCGGGGCGGGATGACCACCGAGGACGCCGAGTCCGACAGTCTTGGCGGGCGCGAGGTGACCTTCCTCAACAGCGGGAACGTCGCCTTCCGGCGAACGACGCTGGACGCGGTCGACGGGTTCGACGAGCACCTGACCGTCGGGAGCACCCGCGACGCCGCCCACAGGCTGGCGGCGCTGGACGCGAGCGTCGCCTGGGAACCGGGGATGGGCGTCGCCAGCGAGTTCGGCACCGACGGGGGGACCCGCGAACGCGACCACGGCCGGAAGTACCGCTCGCTCTCCTATCGTCTCACGAAGAACTACGGGCTGCATCCGAGCGTCATCCGACGGGTGTTCGGCATGGCCGGCCGGGACGCGATCGCGTCGCTGCGCGACGTCGCAGGGGGCGAGAACCCGCCTTCCGGGTGGCTCGCGACCGGTCGCGAGGTGGTCGTCGGCCTCTCGCGCGGGATGGCCGCCGGCGTCTGGGCGCGCGTGCTCGACCGCACGCCCCGCCGGAATCCCAATGGCCGGTCATCCCGCTCCGACCGCGCCGTCGCCGTCTACGACCGACAGGAGAGCTGATACGGTCGGTTGTAACTCAGTTCCGGATGTCGTCGAACCGGTCGGCGAATCACCGGTATATCGGTACAACCGACCGTATCAGGCGCCGGCCTTCTCGAAGGCTGCTTCGATGTCCTCGGCCTGCGTGACGCCGACGAACCGCTCGACGATCCCGTCGTCGTTCTCGACGACGAGCGTGGGGAGCGAGCGCACCTGATACTCGTTGGCGACGTCCTGTTGTTCGTCGACGTTGACCTTCTCGAACTCCACGTCGGTCCACTCCTCGGAGAGGTCCTCGAGGATCGGGTCCTGGGTCTTGCACGGCCCACACCAGTCCGCGTAGAAGTCCTTGAGGGTGACAGTCATGCGTGTCCGACGTAGTGGACTGGCCCCGATAAGCGTTTTCACTACGGCACAGTCGATGGCGAAAGGCTTAGGCGGGCGGCGCGCAGACGAGGGGACATGAGCAGCAACGACGGCGGCGGACTGATGTCCAGTGCCGGTCTCGTCCGGTACTTCGACGCCGAGGACAACAACGCGATCCGTATCGACCCGCGAACGGTCATCGCCTTCGGCGCCTTCTTCGGCTTCCTCGTCCTCATCCTGCGCGCCGTCGGGATCTGAACGGGTCCCGGCGCACCCGCACTCATACGGTCGATTATAACGGTGTACCGGTATTTCGTCGACCGGTTTGACGAAATCCGGAACTGAGTTACAACCGACCGCATCAAACGCTCGATAGCGACCGCGACGTTTTCAAGCGGCGGCGCCGAACCCCGCCCATGCACTTCACCCAGCGCGAGCAGGCCGCCCTCCGGGAGGCCGGCCTCTCGGCCGAGGAGATCGAAGCGGCCTCGGCGGCGGTCGTCACCGCAACCGAGGCCGACGCCGAGCGACTCGAGGATTTCTTCGCCGACCGCGAGACGCTCTATTCCGATATGGACCTGGCACACAGCGCCGACGCCCACCCCGAACACGCGGTCGAGTACCTCGACCTGTTTACCCATGCCGACGACATCCGGGGCTACCTCCGCTTCGACTCCTGGGGCGTGCCGGTCGAGGGCGGCCGCGTCCTGAGCGAGGACGTCGTCGAACTGTCGCTGGGGCCGACCGTCGACGACCGGGTCCGCTTCGCCGCCGACCGGGCCGACCTATGAGCGGCGAGGGCGGTGAAATCGGTAGCGGCGACAGTGACGCCGCCAGCGACGCCGGTAGAGGCGAGACCGACCCGGCCGGCGTCCGCGTCCGTGGCATCTACACGACGGCGCTGACGCACCTGCTGGCGGCCGACGGGGAGGCGACCGTCGTCCAGGCGTCGCCGCCGATCCGCGAGCGGTTCGACGCCTCGTTTCCGGTCGAACCCGCCGGCGCGTCGATGTGGACCACCGACGACCGGCAGGGCGTCGGCCTCGCGGGCGAGTCCGCCGCGGTGGGGACCGTCGCTCGCCGTCTCCTCGACGTGGGTCGGGACGCGCTCGCCTGGCGCGACCCCACGCCGCGGGGCGCCGCCTACGCCGGCGAGGTGACCGAGACGCTCGGCAGCGGCGCCGTGGTCGAACTGGCGGACGCCACGGAAGCGAGCGCCGCGGAAAACGAAAGCGACGAGGAGAACGGCGCGGGCGGCCTGCCGGTCGCCGGTCGGGACCCGGAGGGGTTCCTGCCGTACTCGGCGACGGTGAGTCGCGTCACCGAGGGCGACCGGTTGCGCGTTCAGGTCGCGGAGGCAAGCGCCCCCTGGACCGGCGGGCGACCGGTGCTCGACACGACGCTGGTGGTCCACGGCGCGTTGCTGGACCTGGTCCGGGGCGGCACTGCCGCGGGCGGGCCGGAACTGGCCGACCTGCTCCCGACCGACCCGCCCGAGGGGTGGGCGGCCGACTGGGCGCCCGTGGCCGAGGACGCCGACCTCGATGCGCTCGGGGCCGCGCTGGAGGGGGCGAGCGCGCGGGCGGCGGCGCTGGACGACGCGTTCGCCGGCGCGACGGCGCCCGACGAGGCCGCGCCGGCCTGTTACTGGCCCGGCGAGGCGACGGCCTGGATGCGGTTCGGCCGCGAAGCGCGGTTCGGGCTCGACGACCAGCGGCGGGCGGTGACGGCGACGATGCCCGGTCACCACCGCGTGAAGGCCGGGACCGAACGCGCCAGCGCCGCCGTCGACTTCGTCGAGGCGGTCTGTCCTGACGCCGCCGGCGAGGGAGAGGCGGACTTCCCGTTCGACGCCACCACCCGACAGTTCGGCCCGAACGAGGGCGACTCGCTGGGCATCGAGCACGGCAAGCCAGACGGGCGGTCGTTCTCGCTGGGGACCGGCGAGGTTACCCGCCGTGACCCGGACGGCACAGTAGTGGTCGAGCGCGAGATGTCCGGGCGGGGCACCTACGACGCGCTCGGCGTCGACCAGCAGGCGGGCGACGTCGCGGTCACGAAGTTCACCGAGGGGAAGTGGTGGTACCCCACGGTCTACCGCGGCGCGGACGGCGAGAAACGGGGCACGTACGTCAACGTCTGCACGCCGGTCGAGGTGTTCCCCGACGCCGTCCGGTACGTCGACCTGCACGTTGACGTGGTCGCGCACGCCGACGGAGCGGTCGAGCGCGTCGACGACGACGAACTCGACGAAGCGGTCGCGGCGGGGCAGGTCCCGCCCGAACTGGCCGAACGCGCCCGGGAGGTCGCCGGCGCCGTCGCGAACGCGCTCTGAGTGTTTGACGTTAGTCGGGCGAGAGAGCGGTTCACTCGCCCGTAGTTTCGAGGGGGGACAGCGCTACTCGCCGAAAGCTCTCGGCCTGCCCGCTAGCTGTGACCGGAACCGCGAGCGATACCGTCCGATGAAAGCCCTCGGCCCG
>PXRS01000013.1:30833-39347 GCA_003023785.1 Halobacteriales archaeon QS_5_68_33
GACGACTGAATGAACGCGAGCGCGCCTCGCCCTTTCGTTCCACCAGGACCGCAACAGCACCGCGACCGCGAGCCACGCACCTCCCCAGCCGATTCGCTCGTTCGCGCCGCTCACTCGCTCATCCCTCGCACGGTGTTGTCTCGCGGCCTCACTGTCGTTCGGCACGCTCACGGTTCGCTCCGCTCACCGTTCGCATCGAGGCGTTCCCTTCGGTCACGCCTCGCACCGCTCGACAGCGCGCGCCACGATGGTCGTCTGGCGGTTCGGAATGTCGGACGACGAGCCCGCATTTATTCCTCCTCCTCTCCGCGCTCGTCGTTCGATCCCCTGTCTCCGACCAGTCGCCACGCGCCCAGGCCGAGGCCCGCCAGCGCCGCCAGCGGGCCGAAACCCGGTCCGTCCGCCGCGGTGTCGCTGCCGGTCGTCGCGGTCGGCGTCGGTGGTCCCTGCGTCGTTCCTGGACGCTCCGTCGACCCCGTTGACGGCGGGGCGGTGGTCGCAGGCGAGGACCCCGCTTCGGACGGCGAAGATGCCGGCGACGCCGGCGCGGTGGTCGACGTGGCGGTCGGCGTCGGGGTCTCCAGCGGGGCGTCGGGAAAGGCGTAGACCGTTCCCGAGTCCTCGGGGTCGGCGGGGTTCTCGTGGCTCGTCGCGACGACCGTCTCGCCCGGGACCGCCGCCTGCGCCGTCCAGAAACTCGTCGTCGACGACCGGCGGAAGCGGCGCAACTCGACCGGGTTCGCGGGGTCGGAGACGTCGTGGACCTTCACGCCGCCGCGGTACCACGAGGAATAGAGGCGTCCCGCCGCCAGCTCGAAGTTGTGGGCGGTCGTCCAGACGCCGTTGACGTTGGGGTCGGCCGTCGGCGGCGGATCGATGGTCGCCCGGTGGACGGGGTCGGCCGGGTCCGAGATGTCGTAGAGCGCGACCCCGCTGGGCCCGCCGGGGTCGTCCGGGCCGGGCGTCGTCCCCTCCTTGCCGAAGTTGGAGTTCCAGGACTCCTTGCCGACCGCCAGGAGGTTCCCCGCCGGGTCGGGCGCGACGTAGTGGTCGTTGCCCGGCGGTTCCGAGGACTCGCGGGCCGCCCGGAGGCCGTCGAGCTTTGCCAGGTCCGCGACCGACCGCTCGCGGATGTCCGCGACGTAGGCCGGGTCGGCGGGGTCCGAGACGTCCAGGATCCACGTCCCGGCGTCCCAGTAGGCGAGGTAGGCGTACCCGTCCTGGACGTAGACGTCGTGGAGCGTCCGGAGGCTCAGGTGGACGTCACGCCAGCGCTCGTCGCGGTCGACGACCGACCAGCGCCCCGCCTCGGTGGCGTCCGGAACGTCGACGACGACCAGCGGGTTCGTCTCGCCGTCGTTGCCGGTCAGGTAGGCCAACTCGCCGTCGAGATAGCAGTTGTGGACGGGGAAGGTCGTGCGGTACCCCCCGAGGAGCGCGGGGTCGGCCGGGTCCGAGACGTCGAACAGCGCCACCCCGCGGACGGCGTCGGGGTGGTAGTTGGCCGGGCCGGCGACCAGCAGGCGGCCGTCGTCGTATTTCACGTCGAAGACATCGGCCATGACGCCGTCGGCCCCGGGCGGCGAGATGGCCGTCTCCCGGGCGAGGACTTCGGGCGAGGTGGGGTCGGAGAGGTCGACGGCGGCGAACCCGTCGCCGGTCGCGACGAACGCCGTCCCCCCGTCGGGAGTGAGCACCGTTTCGCTCGCCCCGTGGACCGACACGTGCCCGCGGGGGTCCCACCCGGTGGTGGGGGTCGCGGCCGGTTCGGTCGGTGTCGGGGACGCCGTGGGCGTGGGAGTGGTGTCCGGCGTCCCCGTCTCGGTCCGGGGGCCGGTCGCGTCGCCGGGTTCGGGACCGTGGCCCGCGGCGGGGACGGCGGCCGTCGACGGGCCCGCGAGGGCGGCCGCCCGGAGGAACTGGCGGCGGTTCACGACCACCGGTCCGGGCGCGACGGCATTGAGTCTGTCCGTCGCCGGGGAGACGGACGGCCACCCGTCGTCGGGGACGTGACCCCGGGCTGTCACTCGTCGTCGCGGGCGAGTCGCCAGGTCCCGGCGCCGAGCGCCGCGAGCGCGACCAGCGGGCCGAATCCCGGTCCGGCCGCGTCTGTCGTGTCCGTTTTCCCGGCGGTGCCCGGCGACGACCCGCCCGGCGTCGAGGAGGGCGTGGGACTGCCGGACGCGCCGGTCGGTGTGGCCGTCGGGTTCGGCGTCGTCGCGGACGTCGGCGAGACAGTGGCCGTCGACGGGACAGTCGGCGTCGAAATCGTCGGGCCGGACGGTGTGACCGTCGCCCGGTTGTCGGTCGGGTCCGGGAAGACGTAGAGTCCGACGCCGTCGGCCCCGCCCGAGGGGTTCACGTAGTTCGAGGCGACGAAGTACTCGCCGGGGACGCCGGCCTGTGCGGTCCAGAACTGCGTCGTCTCGCCGTCGCGCCAGTGTGCGCCCTCCTCGGGCGCGGCGGGGTCGGAGATGTCGTGGACCTTCACGCCGCCCTGGTACCACGAGGAGTAGAGGTAATCACCGACGATGTCGAAGTTGTGGGCGGTCGTCCAGTGCCCGCCCCGGGTGGCGGGTTCGCCCTCGGGGACCGGCGGCGGGTCGACCGTCGCCAGTCGCCGTGGGTCGCTCGCGTCCGAGATATCGAAGAGGGTGATCCCCGCGGGACCGCCCGGGTCGTCCGCCCGGTCGTCGTTCGACGCGACGTTCCAGGCCTCGCGGCCGACCGCCAGCAGCGTGCCGTCGTCGCTGGGCTGGGCGTAGTGGGAGTTGCCCGGCGGTTCGTAGAGGAAGGCCCGCGTCTCCTCCCCCGGGACCGACTGGAGTTCCGACAGCGAGTGGTCGGCAGCGTGGCCGACGTACGCCGGGTCCGCAGGGTCCGAGACGTCGAGGATCCACGTCCCGGCGTCCAAGCAGGCCAGGTACGCGCGGCCGTCCTGTACGTAGACGTCGTGGAGGTTCCGGAAGCTCCCGGGGACGTCGGCGTAGCCGTCGTCGTAGTCGACGACCGACCACGTGGCGACCGAGTCGGGGTCGCCCCGGAAGCTGACGACGTCGAGTTCGTCCCTGGCGGTCAGATAGGCGTACTCGCCGTGGAGGTCGCAGTTGTGGACGCCGTAGCCGGTGCGATAGGCCCCGCGGAGCACGGGGTCGGTCGGATCCCGGACGTCGAACAGCGCGACGCCCGTGAACGAACTGTTGAAATCGGCCGCGACCAGCAACCGGCCGCGGCTGTACTTGACGTCCTTGAGGTTCGCCATCGGCCCCTCGTCGGGGAGGACCTCGTCGCGGCCGGCGACGACTTCGGGCGAGGCGGGGTCGGCCAGGTCCACCACCCGAAAGCCGGTGAAGGTGGCGACGAACGCCCAGCGGCCGTCGGGCGTGGTCACCGCTTCGGCGACCGCCTCGCTGTCGAGGGTGGCGACAGCGAGCGGTTCGAACTCGTCGGACCGGGTGGTCGTCGCGCCGGTCCCGGCGGGGGACCGGTCGTTCGTGGAGGGCGATGTGTCGTCGGCACCGAGCGCCGGCGGGGCCGTCGTCGCCAGTCCCGCCAGGCCCGCGGCACCGACCGCGGAGCGGAGGCACTCACGGCGGCGCATGCGTCCGGACGTGGGTCCCAGTGCGGTTTGTAGCTGTTGGCTCCGCCGGAAGGTCCCGATATCGGCTCCCGTGTCCGTCGGACACGACGTGAACGTGCTCGTCGACGGTCGGGGACGTGCGTCTCGAAAACCCCGAGACAGTCACCGGAGCGCTGGCATCACTCGTGTCCGACAGTATCATTTCTCGCATGACTCCGCGCGCACGAAAGCGCGACAGCGCGCGCCGCGGCGGTCAGAGGACGGTCCCGTGTTTCTTGTCGGGGCGCTGTTTCTCCACGGACTCGTAGAAGGCGAACCGGGCGGCCAGTTCCGCCCGGAGGTCGCTGGGCGGGACGATGTCGTCGATGACCACCTCGCTGGCCATGCGGTGGGCGTCGATGTCCTCGCGGTACTCCTCGCGGAGTTCCCGCTCGCGCTCGGCGCGCTCCTCGGGGTCGTCGATACCGTCGAGTTTGTTGGCGTAGACGGCGTTGATGGCGGCCTCCGGACCCATAATGGCGATCTCGCCCGAAGGAAGTGCGATGGTGGACTCGGTGTCGTAGGCGGGCCCGGACATAGCGTAGATGCCGGCGCCGTAGGCTTTCCTGACCACGACGCACTGTTTCGGTACCGTCGCGGCGGAGGTGGCGTAGATCATCTTCTTGCCCTCCTCCAGGATGCCCTCCTTCTCGACCCGGGACCCGGCCATGAACCCGGGGGTGTCACAGAGATAGAGGAGGGGGACGCTGAACGCGTCGCACTTCCAGACGAACTCGGCGGCCTTGGCGGCGGCGTCGGGGAAGATGGCGCCCGCGCGTCTCGCGGGCTGGTTGGCGACGATACCGACGGGCCGGCCGTCGATGCGGGCGAAGGCGGTGACGACCTCGGCGCCGAACTCCGGCTGGAGTTCGAAGACGCTCCCGGCGTCGGCGACGCGCTCGATGACCCGGTGGATGTCGTAGCCCTCATCGGGCGCGGCGGGGACCACCGAGTCGATGCCCGCCGGCGACTTCGCGGGGTCGCGCGTGTCGGTGCGGGGCGGTTTCCCGCCGCTGTTGTCGGGCAGATAGCTCATCAGTCGCGCGACGAGGTCGCGGGCGTGGTGTTCGTCCTCGGCGACCAGGTCGGCCGACCCGGAGTGGCGGGTGTGGACCTCGGGCCCGCCCAGGTCGTCCAGGTCGATCTCCTCGCCGGTAACCATCTCGACCATCCGCGGGCTGGCGATGGCCATCGCGCTCATCCCCTCGACCATGACGGTGAAGTCGGCGAAGACGGGCGTGTAGGCCGCGCCGGCGATACAGGGGCCGTACAGCACGCAGACCTGCGGGACGCGCCCGGACAGGCGGGAGTGGTTGTAGTAGTACTTCCCGATACCCTCGCGGTTGGCGAAAAAGCCCCGCTGCTGGTCGATGCGCCCGCCCGAGGAGTCCATCAGGTAGAGGACCGGCCGGCCGGTCTGCAGGGCGCGCTCTTGCATCCGGAGGAACTTCTCGACGCCGTGTTCGGCCATCGACCCTGCTTTGACGGTGAAATCGTTGGCCATGAAGTGGACGTCCCGGCCCGCGAACTCGGCGGCACCGGTGATGAGGCCGTCGGCGGGGAGGCGGTCGTCCGACTCGGGGTCCGCGTCGGGCGCGTCGGGGTGCCAACCGTCGAAGTTAGCGAAGCGGCCGTCCTCGAAGCGCAGACCCGCGGGCGGTTCGACGCGGCCGTCCTCGCCGTCGGTCTCCCCCGGCACCGGGTCGGTCTTGCCGAACCAGAGTTCGAGGCGGTCGCGGACGAACAGTTTCCCCTGCTCGGCGAGGCGCTCGCGGTACTTCTCGGGGCCGCCCGCGTAGATGTCGGCGACCTCCGCGCGGAGGGCGCGCTCGCGGTCTGTCGGGCCCGCCTCGTCCCCGGCGGCTGCACCGCCGCTCGCCGCGTCGCCGTCGGCGTCCTCGGTGGGGTCGTGGACCACGGCGGGGTCGGCGCCATCGCCGACGTAGACTTCGATGGGATCGCTCCCGGGCCGATGCTGGGCGAGCGCCGACGCGATGGCCGTCGCCTCCTCCTGGCTCGCCGTCCCGGCGATCCGGACTTTCATGCACGCCATCAGGACCGGCACGACCAAAAGCCGTGTGCCGGCGGCCGCCGCCGTCGGCGGGGGCGAGGCCGGAGGGTAACGGATCGCACCCGAACCCGTTCGGCTACCGGAATCGCTCTTCGATGTCGGCGACGAGCGACCCGGTCCCGAGATAGATGGGCGAGCGCTCGTGGAGCGCCGTCGGTTCGACCGAGCGCCAGTCACCCTCGCCGGTGGTCGCGGCGCCGCCGGCCGAGGTGACGACCAGCCCCATCGGCGCGCACTCGAAGTGATAGCGGAGTTTCCCCTCGGGGTTGTCCCGCAGCTCGGGGTAGGCAAAGAGGCCGCCGTGGACGAGGACCTGCGTGACGTCGGCGACGAACGCGCCGCCGTAGCGGAGTTTCAGCCGGTCGGCCTCCATGGCCTCGGTCGCTTCCCGGACCCGCTCGGTCCAGTCCGGCCGGCGACCGCCCATCCCGTAGACCGTCGGGTCCTCGGGGATCGAGAGGTCGTCGTCGAGGGCCGTCGCTTCCCCCTCGACGAGGAGGTACTCGGCGGCGCGGTCGCCGTCGGCGACGACCATCGTGGTGTTGGGACCGTAAAGGATGTAGGCGGCGGCGACGAGGTGGTCCCCGGACGCCGGCAGCGGTTCGTCGTAGACGCCGACGATGGTGCCCATCGGGCTGTTCGACTGGAGGTTCGAGGAGCCGTCCAGCGGGTCGACCGCGAGATGATACGCCGTTCCGGCGGGCCCGCCCACCTCGTCGGCGGCGACCGCCGCCTCGCGCTCCTCGCTGGCGTAACTCGCGACGCCGCCGACGGCGAGCAGGCCCTCCTCGAGACGGGTGTCCGCGAACTCGTCGGCGGCGCGGATCCGGTCGCCGCTGGGGTTCTCGCGGTCGATGTAGGCGCGCCGCCGGGCCAGCACCCGCTTTATCTCGGGTGCCGCCCCCGCCAGGATGTCACAGACGCGGTCGACGACCGGGTCGCCGGTCCACGCCGGCCCGTCACTGCCGTCGCTCACGTCCCGCATCGAGGGGTCGGTGTCTGAAAGGCCTTCGGACATCTCAGGCTCGTGGCGGTACAGTCCGAAGCGCTTCCTCGGCGGTGGCGCCCTCGTGGAGCACCTGTTCGAGGGCGTCGAGGAACTCGTGTGGGTTCTCGCGCTGCCAGATGTTGCGCCCCACGGCCAGGCCGCCGGCGCCCGCGTCCACGACGGTCCGGACCTGTTCGAGGAAGGCCCTGTCGTCGGTCTTCGAGCCGCCGGACATGAGCACCGGCATCGGGGCGGCCATCTCACAGACCCGCTCCATCGCGCTCTCGCTGCCGGGGTACTTGACCTTCGTGACGTCGGCGCCCAGTTCCAGCCCCAGGCGGGCGGCGTAGGAGACGACCCCCTCCTTGGTGTCGTTTTTCAGCCCCTGCCCGCGCGGGTAGGACCACATCACGACGGGGACGCCGTACTCGCGGGCTTTCTCCTGGGCGTCGCGGAACTCCTCGCACATCTCGACCTCGTTGTTCGACCCGCCGTAGACGGTGAACCCGACGGCCGCCGCGCCGAGTTCCTCGACGGCGTACTCGACCGAGCAGTTGATGGCGCTGTCCGGTTCGCCCATCCAGAGGTTCGAGGTGCCGTTGAGCTTCGAGAGCAGCGACACGTCGTCCTCGTAGGAGGGGTAGAAGGCCTCGGCGACGCCCTTCCCGGTCGCCAGCGACGTCACCGCCGGGTGCGTCGCGACGTCAAACACGTGTTCGGGGTCCGCACTCTCGGGTTGTGGTTCGAAGTCCACCGGCCCGTGTTCGATCCCGTGGTCGTACGCCATAACTAATATCTTCCCGTCTCTGGTGAGCGGGGCGTCGTCGATGGGTCGCATCGCCGAAACGTACTCGGAGCGAACGTATATACCTTTTCTGACATAATTTACTCCGGGACGAGTAAACGATCGGGCGAGGCGGCGGTGCCACGGGGGTGGGCGGCAGGCTTATACTGTCGGACACAAGTACGTGAACGTGCTCATCGACGTTCGGGGACATGCATCCGAAGACCCCGAAACAGTCATCGGAGCGGTGGCATCACTTGTGTCCGACAGTATTACGCTGCGGGCAGCCCCAGACCGGGTATGTACAACGTAGACGCCATCGAGACGGTGGGCGTCGTCGGCGCGGGGACGATGGGCGCCGGCATCGCACAGGTCGCCGCCGAGTCGGGGTACGGGGTCGTGGTGCGCGAGGTGACCGCGGACCTCGTCGCGGCGGGGCTCGACCGGATCGAGGCCGGGCTCGACCGCCGGCGGGGCGACGAACTCACCGACGCGGAAATCGAGGCGGCCCGGGACCGCGTGACGGGCACGACGGACCTGGCGGACCTGGCCGGCGCGGACGTCGTCGTCGAGGCCGTCGTCGAGGACGTCGACGTCAAGCGGGACGTGTTCGCCGACCTCGCCGACGTGACCGACGAGGACGCCGTCCTCGCGACGAACACGAGCACGCTCTCGATCACGACCATCGCGGCGGCGACCGACCGCGCGGACCTCGTGGTCGGCCTCCACTTCATGAACCCCGTGCCCGTGATGCGCGGCGTCGAGGTGGTCGTCGGCGCGCACACGGCACCCGACACTGTCGCGTTCGCCCACGAGTTCGCCGCGGCGCTGGGCAAGGAGACCTGGGAGGCCGACGACAAACCCGGGTTCGTCACCAACCGGATCCTGATGCCGTGGATCAACGAGGGGATCCGCGCCTGCGACGAGGGCGTCGCCTCGAAGGAAGACATCGACCGCGGGATGAAACTCGGGACGAACGTCCCGATGGGGCCGCTCGAACTCGCCGACCACATCGGCCTCGACGTCTGCCTGCACGCCTCCGAGACCCTCCA
>PXRS01000014.1 GCA_003023785.1 Halobacteriales archaeon QS_5_68_33
CGACTTCGGTTCACGTTCGAACTACCGGCGATAACTGCTAAACGAGCAACTGCACGTGACAGCAGGCGCTGAAAGCCCTCGGCGCGCTCGTGACGCCGCTCAGCCAAACTGGACCCGGACGTCGTGACAGTCGTCGTCGTGTTCGCCGATGTTGATGAGAAGCGGCGCGAGCGACTCCACCTCGCTGGCGTTGTCGAGGCCGCCGGCTCGCCGGGCGCGCAACCCCTCGACATCCTCGGCGAGGCCGGCCACCGTCTCGACCGCCGCGTCGTCGTCGCCGACGACGGGCGTGTCCGCCTCGAAACTCGCGTCGAGGTCGGAAAGCGGGCCCGCCGGGAGGCTGTGGAAGGCGCCGACGACCGCCACGCCGTCGGGGGCCGCGCGCGCCGCGAGGGCGGTGACGCTCCCGGCGGCCGGGGGGTTGTAGTGGGCGCCGGCCTCGTCGTGTTTCATCCCGACGGCGGGCGAGACGAGGATGTCGTCCGGGCCGAGCGCGTCGGCGACGCGCTCGACGGTGTCGGCGAGGTGGTAGGCGGGGACGGCACAGACCGCGACGTCGCCGCGGGCGGCGGCCTCCTCGTTGCCACACCCCGAGAGGTCGCCCGCCGCGCCGTGGGCCGCGAGTTCGTCCTCGTAGTCGGCGACGCGTTCGCGGGCGCGCTCGGCGTCGCGGGACCCCACGACGACCGCGTGGTCGGTGTCGCGGGCCCACCGCAACGCCAGCGCCTCCCCGATGTCTCCGGTTCCGCCGAGCAGTGAGACGTCCATGCCGGCCCCACGGACGACCCGGGGATAAACGTTGGCGAGCGCCGAGCGCCCGGCGCGGCCGCTGGCGGGGCTCCTGGTGTCAATCCCCGCCGAGCAGTCCGGGCAGGTCGTTCACGGAGTTGACGACAGTGGCCGCCCCGACCTGTTCGAACTTCCGGCGGCCCTCCTCGCCCGTCAGCCCGCCCGTCAGGACGCCGATGCCGTGATACTCGCGGTCGGGGTCGGCCTCGCTCGCGTTGACCGCCGTCTTCACGTCGTCGAGGGTGTCGCCGGCGAACGCCACGGCGTCGGCGTCGAACCGCTCGGCCAGTCGCACCAGCGCGTCGGGGTCGGGCTTGCCCGCCTCCCAGTCGTCCATCGTGAAGCGGTGCTCCGCGGGGAGGTCGAGGCCGACCCGCTGCAGGGCGATGTCTGCCTCCGCGGCGGGGCGGCCGGTCAGGACGCCGACGTCACCCCTCTCGCGGAGGCGGTCCAGGGTTTCGGGTTCGACGAGGACCGGTTCGTCGCGGACGTACCCGCCCTCGGCGTCGATGTCGGGGGCGCCCCCTTCGAGTTCGCGGTAGAGGTCGGGGCCGAGGTAGAGCTGCTGGAACACGTCGCGCAGGCGGTCGGGGTCCCAGTCGCTCATGACCTGTTCGCGTTCGGCCGGGTCGAGGATGTCGAGAACGACCGTCTCGGCGCCCGGGAGGCCGCCGCCGGTCGCGGCGACGCGGTCGGTGAACGTCTCGACCGAGAGCCCCAGTTCCTCGCGGCGCGCGAGAACGTACAGCGCCGCCGCGTCGGTCAGTTCCCAGTCGTTGTTGAATCCGCCGGCGTCCTTGAACGCCTGGACGTCCGCCCGTTCGATGGTGTCGCCGTAGACGTGCTCGACCGATTCGACGACCGCGCGCCGGTAGGAGTCGGCAACGTCGACGAGCACGCCGTCGACGTCCAGGACCACCGCGTCGGCGTTCATTACCGGCCGGGATGCACCCGAGCGAAAAACACCTTCCGACTCGGACCGTCGTACGCACGTCGTCGCCGGTCGGGGTTTTTATGATTCCCGGTCCGCTAGAGAGTGTGTATGCACGTCGACATCGTGCCGGTGGGCGACGTCCCCGCGCGGGTCAAGCGGGAAGCCTCCGATAGTTTGCGTGCCATCTACGACAGCGACGTCACGATGCACGATACGCAGTCGATCCCCTCCGGCGCGTACGACCGGGGTCGCGACCAGTACAGCGCCGAATCGTTCATCAAACTCGCCACGCGTGTCGGGTCGGGCGACAAGAACATCGCCATCACCAGCGAGGACCTGTTCTACCACCGCCGCAACTACGTGTTCGGCCTCGCCTACCTCGACGGCAAGGGATCGGTCATCTCCACCCACCGCCTGAACACCTCCTCGGACGGCGGCGTCACCCGCCGCCCCGACGAGGACGTCTTCGCCGACCGCGTCCGCAAGGAGGTCATCCACGAGGTCGGCCACACCCTCGGGCTCGAACACTGCGACAACAAGCGCTGCGTGATGAGTTTCTCCCCCACCGTCCGCGAGGTCGACATCAAGGACGAGGCCCTCTGTGGCTCCTGTCAGCGCGACGTTCTCTGATACGGATCGCTGTCGCGATTTACCGAGACGACCGCGCGACTGCGTGCGGTCGATCCGGAACAGATCGACAGCAATCCGTATGATGCGGTCGGTTGTCAATCGTTTCCGGATTTCGTCGAATCGGACGGCGAAATACCGGTACATCGGTACAACCGACCGTATGACCCCGTCCCCCGCTCGCCGCGATACACGCCCGGCCCGTTTCACGGAGTTCATGCGCTCACGGGCGGTTACACAGATGTTACCGACCTAGTTAGGTGTCACGCATATTAATACAGCGGCTCTATCAAAAGGTACGATGAGCGAG
Organism: Halobacteriales archaeon QS_5_68_33; assembly: GCA_003023785.1. Taxonomy (GTDB): domain Archaea; phylum Halobacteriota; class Halobacteria; order Halobacteriales; family Haloarculaceae; genus QS-5-68-33. Next base: position 2,661 of record PXRS01000014.1, read on the forward strand.
AATCAACAGGCCGACCGCACGAGCGAGCTGGGGGAACTGTTCGTCTCCGTCACCGGCGACGACACCGTCACGGAGGGGCAGGTCGAAGGCGCGTCGAAGGAGCCTCTCGAAGAGGACGACGAGGAGGAGGACTTCGCCGCGACGGTCGACGACGGACTGAAAGGTGCGGTCGGCGCCGACCTCGACGCCGACGCCTGACCGGGCCCTCGGCGGTCGTCCCGCCCCGACGGACGACCGGTCCCCGCTGTTTTCCGGCGTTCCCTGATACGGTCGGTTGTCAATCAGTTCCGGATGTCGTCGAACCGGTCGGCGAAATGCCGGTACATCGGTACAACCGACCGTCTGACGACCGACCGTCTGACGAGCGGCCGCGCCGCTCCTCGCGGCGGTCACAGCGGCAGTTCGACCGTCTCGACGGGTACCTCGGCGAGCCGCTCGCCCAACAGCGGGGTCCGCTCGCGAAGCGCGTCCGGCGAGTGGGCGTCCGACCCGAGCGTGACGGGCACGTCGTACTCCGCGAGCACGGACAGGAACGCCGGGTTCGGGTGGAACTTCCCGTACTCGCGGTCGACCCGCCCGGCGTTCATCTCGGGGACCGCGTCGCTGTCGGCCAGCGCCGCGGCGACCGCGCGGTAGTGGTCCTCGGTCGCGTACCCCCGGAGCGCGGGGTTGCGCTCGACGATGTCCGGGTGGGCGACGACGTCGAACAGGCCGGACTCGACCAGCGCGACCAATCGGTCGAAGTACTCGTCGACAGCCGCGCGCTGCTCGGCCTCGTCGAGGTCGGCGAAGCACTCCCGGTGGACGTTCGCTTCCCGGACCTCGTGGACGCTCCCGACGGCGTACTCGAAGCCGGCATCGTCGAGAAACACGGCGATGGCGTCCTCGTCCGCCGGATGGTAGTCCACCTCGACGGCGTCGAACACCCGGATGTCGTGTTCGCTCTCGTACTCGCGGATCGCCGCGCGGCGGCGCTCGTAGGTCAGGTCGAGGTTGAACCCGAACCGCCGCTTGTACCGCCTGAGGTGCTCGCGCTCGGAGACGTTGCAGTGGTCGGCGAAGCCGACCCCCTCCAGGCCGGCGTCGACGGCCGCCCGCACCATCCGCCCCAGGAACCGCCCGTCCGAGTAGTTCGAGTGGACGTGGTAGTCGTACACGCCCCTCCCTGGGGGTGCCTGCGGAATGTGTGTTTCGCGCCCCCGGGACGGCCTCGCATGCCACGACTCGCATGTCCGACCCTGTCTCCCGGCGGGGCTCCGGACCGGTTTCGGGCGGGAACCGGCAATCAGCGGGGGGAGGAAAACACCGAAACCACGCTGTTCCTAAGCCCGGGTCATGCCCGCCTCCCTGCCCCCTTCGGAGCTTCACTTCGCGGACGCGCCGGCCGTCGACGAGGTGCCCGGGCCGAAGTCACGCCGCATGCGCGAGCGCCAGCAGGCCACGGAGAGCTCGGCCGTCCTCTACCCGACGGAGGTGCCGCTGGCTTTCCGCGAGGGCCGGGGCGCCACCCTCGAAGACGTCGACGGCAACCGCTATCTCGATTTCTTCGCCGGGATCAGCGTCCTCAACGTCGGCCACGCCAACCCCTACGTTACCGAGGCCGTCACCGAGCAGGCCGAGCGGCTCCCCCACTCGCTTGACTTTCCCACGGAGGCACGCCTCAACCTCGTCGGGAAACTCGAAGAGATCGCGCCCGGCGGCCTCGCCGGCGACAGTCGCGTCGTCTTCGGCGGGCCCACCGGCAGCGACGCCGTCGAGGGCTCGATCAAGCTCGCCAAGCAGTACACCGGAAATCGAGGAATGATCGCCTTCTACGGTGGCTTTCACGGCGAAACGTCCGGCGCGTTCTCCCTGTCGGCCGACGGCAAGTACAAGCGCGACTACACCCCCCTGCTCGCCGAGGTCGAACACGCCCCCTTCCCCTATCCCTTCCGACAGGACTGTGACCCCCAGGCGGCCGTCGAGCGCTCGCTGGAGACAGTGAAGACACTCCTCGGGGACCGCTACGGCGCGATGCCCAACCCCGCCGGCGTCTGGGTCGAACCGATCCAGGGAGAGGGCGGCATCGTCGTCCCGCCGGCGGGCTTTCTCTCCGGGTTGCGTGACCTCTGTGACGAGCACGACGTGCCCCTGGTCGTCGACGAGATACAGGCGGGGATGGGTCGCACCGGCGAGTGGTGGGGCAGCGACCACTACGACGTGACGCCCGACGCCATCACGGTCGCGAAGGGCATCGGCAACGGCCACCCGCTCTCGGCGACCATCTACCGCGAGGAACTGGACACCTGGGGACCGGGCGGGCACACCGGCACGTTTCGCGGATACAACGTCGCGATGCGGGCCGCCCTCCGGAGCATCGAATACATCGAAGCCCACGACCTGCTCGACCACGCCACCGACCTGGGCGTCTCCATCCGCAAGCGCCTCTGCGGGGTCGAGAGTCCCCTCCTCGCGCAGGTCAGGGGGCTCGGCCTGTTCGTCGGCGCCGAGATGGTCGACGCGGACGGGATTCCCTCCGCCGACGTCGCCGCGGCGGTCCGCCGGCGGTGTATGGAGCGCGGCGTCCTCGTCTGGGGCGGCGGCCGCGACGACAACGTGGTCCGTCTGCTCCCCCCGCTCGTGATGACCCGCGAACAGGCCGAGACGGGACTGGACGTCGTCCGTGACGCCATCGAGAACGTCACGGCAAAGCGGGTCGACTGATACTGCCGGCTGTAAGTCTGTCAAGAATTTCGCCGCCCCGGGGCGGCGAATATCCTCACGAAGTTACAGCCGGCAGTATGACGCCCGGTCGGAGGTCCTCCCGGCCACCGCGGTTCCACCGTCAGGGTTAGGTGTTTCCCTCACGGGGTGTGACCATGCGAGTTCTCTACGTCGACATCGACTCGCTCCGTCCCGACCACCTGGGCTGTTATGGCTACGACCGGCCGACGTCGCCGACCATCGACGCGCTCGCGGCCCGCGGGGTGCGCTTCGAGGAGTGTTTCGCATCCGACACGCCGTGTCTGCCCTCGCGGACGGCGATGCTCTCGGGCCGCCACGGGACGAAATCCGGCGTCGTCACCCACTTCGGGGCCGGGCAGTTCTACGAGGAACCCGGCGAAGGCCACGCACCGGACCCGGCACGGCCCGCCTCGTTCCGGTATCTCTCGGAGGCCGGCGTCCACACCACGACCGTCACGTCGTTCTCCAAGCGCCACCTCGCCGACCACTTCACCGCCAGTTTCCGCGAGTCGATCCAGCCGACCCCGCAGGTCGGCCTCGAGGACGCCGAGGACGTGACCGGTTCGGCGACCACGTGGCTCGACGACCACGCCGCCGAGGACGACTGGCTCCTCCACGTCAACTACTGGGACGTCCACCACCCCTACGAGAACGTCGCCGAGGCTCGCGAGCAGGTCGAGGGCCCGATCACGGCCGGCCCCGACGACGAGCAACTCGCCGCGCTCTCGGAGATGGCGGGCACCCGCTGTGCCACCCAGTGGGGCAACCCCCGCGAGTACGACGGCGAGGCGTTCGCCCACGAGGCCTACGAGGAATGGCCGATCCCCGAGCGGTTCACCGACCGCGCCGACGTCGAGCACGTCCTCGAGGGGTACGACGCGGCTATCCGGAAGGTCGACGGCCACGTCGAGCGCCTCCTCGCGGAACTGGAACGCCACGGCGTCCGCGAGGAGACGGCGGTCGTCGTCACCGCCGACCACGGCGAGGCCTTCGGCGAACACGGCCTGTTCGCCGAGCACGGCTTCGCCCACCCGGCCTGCCAGCGGGTCCCGCTGGTCGTCGACTGGCCCGGCGTCACCGACGACGCTGCCGGCCCGGTCACGGAGAAGGTCTACCAGTTCGACCTCGTCGCGACGCTGGCCGACCTGTTCGGCGCCGACCAGCCCGCCGGCTGGGACGCCGAGCCGTTCACGGCCGCCCTCCGGGGCGAGTCCTTCGAGGGCCGCAGGGCGCTGGTCTGTAGCCAGGGCATCTTCACGTTCGGCCGGGCCGTCTACGAGGGCGAGTGGGCGTTCGTCCGCCTGCTCCACCCCGGCGTCTTCTCCGTGCCCGGCCTCTACAACGACCCCGACCTGGAAGACCGGGGAACGGAACTGCTCTACCACCGCGAGCGCGACCCCTACGGGCTGACCGACCGCGCCGACGAACACCCCGAGGTGGCCGACCGCCTGCGCGCCCGCCTGGACGGGTTCGTCAGCGACGCCCTCGGGACGGTCGACGCGGCGGGCCGCGACCCGCTGGCCGAGATGGCCGCCGAGTCCGGCCCGTTCCTCTACGTCGACCCCGCGGAACTGGCCGACCTCCTCGAACGACAGGGCCGGCCGGTCCCCGACGCGGTCCGCGACGCCCGGTCGTGGGTTCCCTCGAAAGGCCACACCGCCGACCGGTGACGGGCCCGCGGTGCGGTCGTGACGGTGCGGGTCGGCTCAGCATGTCCCGGCGTCCGAACTGCGAGCACCGCAGCGGGACCGACCTCGTCTGTCCGGATCGTCGCGTCGTGACCGGGCCGGCCGATTCTCAACGCGGTCAGTTCGGCCGACAGACGCTTTATGCGGGGTCGGCTACCCGCCGGCGTGAACCGACGGACGAAACGACGCGCGGTGCTGGGCGGCCTCGCCGCCGCGGGAGTCCGCGCCACGAGCTATTTCCTCGGGCGACCCGACCGACCCGTCCGCGGCCTCCGCGCCGCGAACCCGCTCGCGGACTCGGAGCGGTTCGCCTACGTCGGCGGCGCGCTCGAATCTGAGGGGCGGCTCTCGGTGGAGGTGGCGGTGCGCGAGCGCGAGTCGGTCGAGCGCGAGGTCGTCCTCTTTCCCGACGGGGACCCGGTCCGGACGACGATGCCGCCGTTGCGGAGTTTCTGGCGGTTCGACGTTCCCGTCGCGGGTCGCTCGCCCGGCGCGGGGCGGGTCCGGGTCGGCGACGCGACGTTTCCGGTCGAGCGCACCGGCGAGGCCCCGACCGGCGCCGACGCGGCGGTCAGGCTCACCCCGGAGATCACCTGGCAGTCGGACAGCGTCGCCCACGTGCGCGGCTACGGCGACCGCAACGGCGGCCGGGTGACGGTCGCGTTCCGCGCGCGGACCGACGGGCCCGACCCCGACGTGCTGGAACTGCGCGACCCCGACGACGAGGCCGTCGCGCGCCACGCGGTCCCCTCGCTGGTCGCCCGCGAGGCCGGCGCCGAACTCGTCGGCCTCCGCGAGGGCCGCGAGGTCGACTCCGTCCCGCTGTTCTATCACTGACGGTCCCGACCGGGTCAGCCCCTCCGGCCGAAGACGAGGTGCTTCCGTTCCGGTCCCGCGTACCCGTATTGGGTACACCGCAAGGTACATGCGTTCGGTGTGCGAACCGCTACGTATGTCCCGGGAGCGTGGCGACGGCGGCCGCTACACCGAAACCGTCGCGCTCGATGCCGTCCTCGGCGTCTTCGAGGCCGTCGACGGTCCAGTGGTGACCTCCGGCGACGTCGCCGAGGTGCTCGACTGTTCGCGCGATACCGCCAGACGAAAACTCCGGACGCTGGAAGCGCAGGGGCGGGTCGCGGGTCGGAAGACCGCCGGGCGGGTCGTGTGGTGGACGGTGGACGGGGAGGCCCCGAGCGGGGTCGACCCCGACGACCCGTTCTGGGAGTTCGAACCCGGGTCGTCGGGCGAGACGGACGTCTCCGAGAGCGTCGACGAGATACTGTACTCGTGAGCGACCCCGGCGCGCACCCGCTGTTCGTCGACACCGGCGCGTTCTACGCGCGGGCCGACGAGGACGACACACACCACGAGACTGCCACCGAGGTGCTCGACCGGATCCGGACGGGAGCGCTCCCGTACCGCCCGCTGTACACCACGCAGGCGGTCCTCTCGGAACTCGCGACGCTCTGTCTGTACAAACTCGGGCACGAACGCGCCGTCGCGGCGCTGCGGGCCGTGCGAGCGTCGGAGAGTTTCAACGTCCTGCCGGTCGACCGCTCGACGTTCGCGACCGCGGCCGACCAGTTCGCGGCGTACGACGACCAGGAGATCTCGTTCGTCGACCACACGACGGCGGTTCTCGCCGCCGAGCGGGACGTCGACCACGTGTTCGCGTTCGACGGCGACTTCCGCACCCTCGGGTTCACCGTCGTTCCCGCGGACACGGACCAGTAGTCGCGGTCTCCGGTTTCCGCCCGATGTAGAGAAACGCCGTCGAACACGAGAGGAACTCCCCCGCCGCGTCGAGTTCCCGCAGGTCCCGCTCCCACGCCTCGACCGCCGCGTCGTCGAACGCGCCATCGGTCACCGGAAGGGCGGTGACGTCGCCCCGCCGGAAGGTCACCTCCGGCGAGTCGGCACACCGCTCCCGGACCCTGGCCAGCACGGCCTCGTTCACGTCGACGCCGTGGACCCTTCCGTCCGCGCCGACGCGCCCGGCGAGCGCCGCCGTCTCGAACCCGGGGCCACAGCCCACCGAGAGCGCCGCGTCGTCCGGGCGGATGGGTGTCTCCTCGCAGACGAACTCGCGCGACGCCGTCTCCCTCGCCGTCGTGGAGATGTCCTCTAACATGTCCGCTTCCCGCTCCTCGGAGAGGTCGTGCGCCATGATCGACTAACTTCGTCGCGCGGCCGCATCAATCCGCGGCGTTCGCGCAAATTTTCCGCGAGCGGCGCGGGGCGTCCGCCGTCGCGAGTTCGGCCTGCATCCGGTCAGATGTGGCTACCGCCGTCGACCCACAGCGTCTCGCCGGTGACGTAGTCGGCCCCCTCGCTCGCGAGATAGCGATAGGCGTCCAGCAGGTCCTCGGGCCGACCTGCGCGGGTCGGCGGTTCGCGGCCGCCGCCGACGGCGTCCGCGGCGCGCTCCGACCAGCCCTCCGTTATCTCGGTCGCGATGGGGCCCGGCGCGACGGCGTTAACCCGGATCCCGTGCTCGGCCAGTTCCAGCGCGGCGCTCCGGGTCAGCATCTTCACGGCGCCCTTCGTCGTCGCGTAGTGGGAGTGCTCCCGGGCGGCGTGGCCCGACGTGGTGGAGGCGGTGTTGACGATGGCACCCCCGGCGTCGCGCTCGACCATGTCCCGGGCGGCGAGCTGGGTCCCGAAGAAAGCGCCGCGGGCGTTGACCGCGTGGAGGCGGTCGTACTCCGCCGGCGTGACGTCGAGGAACTCGCGGTTGACGTGGATCCCCGCGTTGTTGACCATCACGTCGACGCCGCCGAACTCGCGGGCCGCGGTGACCACGGATTCGATCTCCGCCACGTCGGAAACGTCCGTTTCGACGTAGAGTCCTCGCCCGTCGGTCTCGTCGGCGATGACCTCGTGCGTCGGTGTCTCGGTATCCTCGGCGGCGGCGTCGGCGTTCCGGTCTTTCGGCTCGGCGCGCACGTCGGCGTTGATAACCGTCGCACCCGCCTCGCCGAACCCGACCGCGACCGCGCGGCCGATGCCCGAACTCGCGCCCGTCACGATGACCGTCTCTCCGGAGAACTCGGCAGTGAGCGTGCCCATACCCGTGTCTCGGGCCATCGCGTCAACGCTCTTTCGACCGCGGCAACTACATGCTCGTGAAGTCCTTCGAGGAGCTGTCGCTGCCCCGCGTTCGCATCGACAACTCGCGGTCGCGGGAGTCGATGGAACTGCAGGTCGAACGCTGGTGCGACCAGCTCCGCTCGTGGTGAGTCCCCGGCGGGACGCCCGCTCGTTTCCCCGCGCGGTCCGCGCGAACTCGGTCGGTACCGGACTTCCGGGCACCGCGACAGCAGCTGGGATCCAACAGATCCGTCCGGAACAACGGACGGAACTCCACCTGGCCACCAGCCCTTTCGCCGGTACGAGGGGCCGGCACAGCCCTCATATCCGGGAGACTCCTGTACGTGGTATGGTGAAACTCATGGGCCATCTCGGGATGGCCCTCCTCTGGTCGCTCCCGGTCTGGTTCGTCTGGGAGTGGCGCGTCAACCTGGCGTTCATCGGCTTCGCTCTCTCGACGTCGATGCTGCCCGACGTCGACCTGGTGTTGCGGGACTTCCTCCCGGTGGTCCACCACGGCATCACGCACACGGTCGTCTTCGTCGTGGCGACGGGGCTGGTCGTCGGCGCGGTCGTCGAGTTCGGCCTCCGGCGCTGGCTCGACCGGGCGTGGTTCGGACAGCGCGGCCTCGCCGTTTCCCAGTGGGCGCTTTTCACCTTCATCGCGGGGGGGCTCGTCCTCGGCGGGTTCAGCCACCTGTTCGCCGACATGCTGTCGGCCCCCGACATCGCCGCCCCCGTCGAACCGTTCTGGCCCGTTTTCGACAAGCCGTGGTCGGTCGACCTGATCTACTACTCCGCGTTCGCGTGGAACGTCGGTCTCCTCGCGGTCGGTATCCTCGCTCACCTCGCGTTCGCCGCCGTCCATCTGCAGTTCGGGGAGCCCCGCGATTTCACGCAGCGGCTCTGACCCACTCGGCGGCCGGCCGGTCAGGACGCGGGAGACCCGGGTCGCCGGTTCGGCCGCCGCGCCCGGACGCGGTAGAGGCCGAACACGATGGCCGCCGCGACGGCGAACCCGACGACTGACTGGGCCAGTGAGTGTGCGTTCAGGTAGACGCGGTTGGGGACCATCACGACCGGGACGGCGAGGAGCGGCGCGTACTTCCGGTCGACGAGCGCGAGATAGAGCGTCGGCATGAGCGCGAAGATGACGTGCCCGGAGATGTCCCAGAACGGCGAGAGGGCAGCGTACGGGACCGTCACGGCGGCGAGGGCCTCCATCGCGTCGGGGACGAGCGCGCCCCAGTCGAACCGGCGCCAGAGGAACCACGACGTCCCCGCCGCGATGAGCGCCCCGCCGGCGACCAGCATGTCCATCCGCCAGGAACTCCCCTCGAGGGCGGTTTCCAGTCCCCCCGGAGGAGGAAGTACGCCACCGTCGGGGTGACCGCGAGCGTGCCGGCGCCGAGAAAGGCGGCCACGCGCCGCCGGAGGGCCGACCGGTCGGCGGACTGTGCCGACCACTCCTCGTAGATGAGCAACAGAGTCCCCACGCCGAGCACGGTGATCGGGTGGAAGACGAACGCGTAGTACGTCATCGACTGTCCCAGCAGGCCCATGTCGGTCACGCTACGGGTTCGACCGGGAAAACTCCCTCGCGCACGGCATCGCCGGGAACGCGTCGGCACGGCCTCGCACTACGTCTCCGCGGGGCCCGTTCCCCGCATCCGCTCGAGCGGGTCCTCGATGAGCGGCGCCGCCAGGATCGACGCCAGGATACCCGCGTTGAGGAGGAGGCCGACGGCGGGCGGGTGGTCCCAGTACACCGAGACGTACCCGACCGCGGCGAGAACCGGGAGGACGGCGGCGACGAGCACGACCCGGGCGCCTCGTACGTCGACCCGGGGGACGTCTTCGAGGGCCTCCCAGGCGAGCGTCCCCCCGATAGCGCTCCCCAGGACCTCGATGCCGTCGCTGCTCGCGCCGCTGACGACGAACGCGACCGCACCGAGCGCGACGGCGAGGAAGAATGCCTTCCGGGGGTCGCGTTTCGTGAGCGCGAAGGCGACGACCACGAACCCGAGGCCGAAGAGGACGCCGGCGACGACGTCGCGGACGAAGTGGACCCCCAGGACGACCCGGGAGAGCGCGACGAACGCGATCAGTGCGCCCGCGACGGGGAACCGCTGCTTCCAGGAGCCGACGTCGAGGTCGACCGCGAGCGTACCGTAGGCGACCGCCGCCCCCATGGCGTGTCCGCTCGGGAAACTGAAGCCGGATATCGGGATGGCGGTGACCGACGCGGGCGGCCGGGGCGCGGCGAAGTGGAACTTGAGCGCGGTGATGAGCGCCATCCCGCCGACGACGAGGCCGATCGCGTGGGCGCCCCGCTCGCGGTCGAGAAACCAGTAGTCGAGCGCGAAGACGACGAGGAACAGACCGACGTTCCCGAGTTCCGTGAAGACCACGAAGACCTGGACGAACCACGCGGGGACGAGTTCGCGGACGGCCGGCCCGAGCTGCCGGGCCGCGAGGATACCTCCGGTCATCGTCGACGGTTGGGGACCGTCTCACTTTGCCCTGTCGTCCGCTCGCAGTGTGTCGGTCAGCGAGCCGGTTGCCGCCGGTTCCGCGTCGCCTGCCAGCGGCGTCCGCGTGGCGGGCACAGACGGCTCCCGCGTCGGGGGCGGACCCGCGACGGCGACGGTCGGACGGGGCAGGTCCCTTCAGGACAGGCGTCCGGTGGCGATCGCTCCGATGTCGTCGAAGTAGCCGGTCCCCCAGAGCGCGACGGCGACGGCCGCTATCGTGTTGAACACGAGGTCCGAGACGATGTCGACGATCCCGTACTGGATGAGGACCTCCTGGCCGGTGACGGTCTTCCCGACGGCGCCGCCGGCGAACTCGGCGATCTCCCAGAGGACGCCGAACGCCAGGATGAACACGACGACGAACGCCAGGCGGAACTCCTCGGGGAACCGCACCCGGTCGGACCCCTTGTCGAGCGCCTCGAGGAGCACGTACCCGACGCCCGCGACGAACCCCGCCGAGATCATGTGAGCGACCTGGTCGTACCAGGCCAGCAGCCCCGTCTGGGCGTCGTAGGGCCCGAGGAACCCGACGGCGTGGACGGTCGCCGCGACGGCGATCCACAGCGAGAGTCGGGGGTCGACCTCGTGGTCGTACCGCCGTTCGAGCCCCGCCGGGACGAACGTGACCGCCAGCGACAGGACGGCGTTGACCGCCAGCCCGACGGTTCCGGTCACGAGGCCGTACCCGACCAGGGCCAGGAGGACTGCCTGGAGCGCACGCGCGGCGAGGCCGAACGGCCGCCCGTCGCCGGTCATTCGACGGCCCCCCGGCCCTCCCGGAAGCGGGCGTGGCCCGGACTGAGCCGCCGGAAGTACAGTTCGAAGACCGCGCCCGCGACGACGCCGACGGCCGTGGCGATGATCAGGTCCCACATCACCGCCGTCTGGGTCGTCAACAGCGACGTCCCGAGGTAGGTATCGGAGGCGTACCGCGCGACGACCCACAGGCCTGCGACGGCCATCGTTACCATGACCGTAAACACGACCGCGAAGTCGGCCGTCATCTCGACGTCCGTGAACGCGTCGAGTTCGACGGCGACGACGAGCGCGAGCGCGGGGACCGGCAGGTACTGCACCGTTTCGCCGAACAGGCCGGCGAACGGGGCCGCGACGGCGAGGGCGACCAGCGCGAGCACTTCCCAGGCGACCATCTCGGTCGCCCGCCCGCTCACCGCGGGCGGGACCAGCGCGAGTGCGAGTGCCGCTACCGCGACAGTGGCGTCGAGCGCGTCACCGGACGCCGCGTACGCGACCGCGGCTCCCGCGATGACACCGACCGCGGCCCATCCGAGGACCGCGTTCGTCGTCTCGTATGTCAGCACGCCGGTTCGAGGCGCCATCGGGTCGAGTAGGGCCCAGACGCGGGTAAACCCCTCGTCGCGGACGGTGTCTCGCGTCCGCCATGGGTCCCCCGGCGGCGAGACGGTCGGCCGTACGAAACCGGGGCGGCCGCCGTGTCGCTCAGTCGGCGTAGTAGTACTCGCCGGCGCTCTTCTGCTCGCGGTCGAGGCGACTGCCGGGCTTGTTGATCCGGGGGCGACTCGTCCGTTCGTCCCGGCGGAACGTGACGTCGAGGTTGGCGAGGAACTCGTTCATGCCCGCGCGCATCTCCACCGGGGGAGACGCGTGGCCGTGCTCGGCGGGTTCGCCGTCGAAGACGAGCAACCGGTCCGAGAGCAGGTCGACCATGTAGATGTCGTGGTCGATGACCAGCGCCGTCGCGTCGTGGTTCTCGGCGTACCGGCGGATGGCGTCGGTCGCGCGCACCCGCTGTTCGACGTCGAGGTGCGCCGAGGGCTCGTCCAGCAAATAGAGGTCGGCCTCCTCCGAGAGGGCCGCGGCGATGGCGACCCGCTGGCGCTCGCCGCCCGAGAGGTCGGTCAGGTCCTGCTCCATGACCCGCTCTAGCTGGAGCGGTTGGGCGATCTCGGTGTTCCAGTAGGAGGTGCCGAAGTCGTCGGCGATGGAGGCGAGGAAGGCGTCGACGCGCATCGGCCGGTCGATCTCGACGTACTGTGGCTTGTAGGCGATCCCCAGGTCGGCGTCGACGGTGCCCTCGTCGGGTTCCAGGCGGCCCGCCAGCAGTTTCGCGAAGGTGGACTTCCCGATGCCGTTGGGGCCGACGACGCCGATGACCTCGCCCTCGCGGATCGACCCGCCCTCGACGGTCAGGGAGAACTCCCCTTCGCCGTAGGACTTCGCCAGGTCCGGGTAGGAGACGACGGCGTCGCCGGCGCCCGCGGGGCGGGGGGCGTGTTCCTCGAAGTCGATGCGCTCCTGGCGGATGCGCATGTTCTCGTTCTCCAGGTAGCCTTCGAGGTACTCGTTGACGCCGTTTTTCGTGGACTTGGGGGGCGTGATGACGCCGAACGCGCCGGGCGACCCGTAGGCGACGTGGATCGAGTCGGCCAGCAGGTCGAGGATGGCCAGGTCGTGCTCGACGACGAGCATCGACCGGTCCGCCTCGTCGGCGAGTTCGCGGACGAGACGGGCGGCGGTCATCCGCTGGCCGATGTCGAGATAGGGGGTGATCTCGTCCAGGAAGTAGAAGTCGGCGTCCCGCGCGAGACAGGCGACGAGGGCGACGCGCTGGAGTTCACCACCCGAAAGCGTGTCGACGGGCTGGTCGACCACGGGGCGGATGCCGACGCGGTCGATCAGGTCGTCGAGGGCGCCCCGCTCGTCGGTGCGTTCGAGCAATTCGCGCGTGGTCCCGTCGAACTGGTCGGGGATCCGGTCGACGTACTGGGGTTTGCGCGCGACGGTGACGTCCCCGGCCCGGAGGGCTTCGAGGTAGTTCTGGAGGGCGGTGCCCCGATACTCCTCCAGCACCGCGTCCCAGCCCGGTTCGTCGCCGATACGGCCCAGGTTCGGGGCGAGTTCGTCGGCGAGGATGTGGACGGCGGTGGTCTTCCCGATGCCGTTGGGGCCGAGGATGCCCGTGACCCGCCCCTCGCGGGGCGCGGGGAGGCCGTAGAGGGCGAAGGCGTTCTCGCCGTAGCGGTGGGCGGGTTCCTCGTCGAGTTCCTGGGGGAGATTGATGATCCGGATCGCGTCGAACGGGCACTTGTTCACGCAGATCCCGCAGGTTTCGCCGAGACAGATCTCCTCGGAGATGTGGATCTGTTCGGGCTCGCCCTCGTAGCGGACGTCCGCCTCGAAGCGCTCCTCGCGGGTGACGATACACTCCTTGCCCGAGCGATTGGGGGGGCAGAAGTTGGCACACTCGTAGTTGCAGCGGTCGGGCTGGCACCTGTCGAGGTCGACCACCGCGATGGAGTCGTCGGCCATGGTCAGACCGTGGCGCCGGTCGTCAGCAGGATGCCCCACGTGATGAACCACATGGAGAAGGTGATGAAGGCGATGTAGAGGTACTCCTTGGGGCCGAAGTCGTCGGTGTCGATCCCGATGACGGAGTAGAGGGGCAACTGGACGAGGACGGCCCCGCCCACGAGATAGAGGCCGATCCGGTCGTTGGCGCCGGTCGCCAGGGTCTGCGAACCGACGCCGGCGGCCAGTCCCAGCAGGGACGCCACCGTCGTGACCGTCAGCCCCCGGAGGTGGGAGTCCCAGCCGCTCTCTGTGGTTTCGGTAGCCATACGCGTCTCTCCGCCGCGCGGCCTCAAAAGCCGTTCGTTCCTGGCCCCCGGTCAGGTCGCCTCCGTGGCGAACAGCGACTCGAACACCTTCCGCTCGGCTTTCCGGAGGTGCTGGTGGAAGGTCGGCGGGGCAACATCCAGCGAGTCGGCGACGTCGGTCCCGTCGGCGTCCCGGGGCCACTCGAAAAAGCCCGCGTGGTAGGCGGCCTCCAGGGCGGCGTGCTGGCGGTCGGTGAGGTCGGCCGTGAACCGCCGCCGGACGCGCCGGGGGTCGTCGTCCGCCCTGTCGACCTGCTGGCGACGGAGCATCTCGGCGGCCGGGTAGGCCGCCTCGACGGCGTCGATGACCCGCCGGACCTCGACGCTGGGTGCGAGGTGGATGGTCAGCCGGCAGTCGCCGTCCTCGATGACGACGCCGTCGACGTGCCCGCCCAGCGACGCGACGGTCGAGAGGACCGGCGGGTCGGTCAATCGCGCCTCGAAGTCGACCGTCCCCCCGCTGGCGTCCTCGTCGACGGTGACCTCGTCCCAGTGGGGGAGGGCCTCGACCAGTGCCGAGAGCGCATCGACGGCGTCCGGCGTTGTGGTGCCGTAGACGAGGAAGTCCTCGCCGACGACCGGGACCGCGTGGTCGATGGTGATGGTGCCCCGGGGCTCCGCCGGGAGATCCAGCGCCCCGAAGAGGTCCTGGATCCGGAACTCCAGTTCGACGAGTTCGTCGCTCATCAGCGCCTGCTTCCGTTCGGCGGCGGCGATGGCGTGACCGACGATCTCGCCGAGCCGGGCGACCACCTCGCGCTCCTGGCCCTCGAAGGCGTCCGGTCGGCGGGCGTAGACGTTCAACACGCCGTAGGTGTTGTCCGCGTGTGTGATCGGGACCGCCGCCGACGAGTGGAAGTCGTACTCCCCGACGTGGTCGCGCCACGGGTCGTGCGCGTCCGAGATGTCGACGTTGTCCGTCGTCTGCATCTCTCCGGTACGGAGGGCTCTGCCCGTCGGCCCCTGGCTGCGTTCGTCGTCGGGGTCGACCGTGATCGTCACGTCGTCCAGATACTCCCCGGTACCGGCTTCGGCCCGGGGCCTCACTGTCTTGGTGGCGACGTCGACGTCACCGACCCAGGCGAACTCGTAGGACTCCGTCGCAGCCAGGTGCTCACAGACCGTCCGCTCGATCTCCTCGCGGGTCGACTGGTCGATGACGGCGTCGGTGATCTCCCGGATGGTCCGGTTCAGGTTGACGAGCGCGGCGAGCCGTTCGCGCTGCCTGTGGAGCGCCCGCTCGCCCCCGCGGCGTGCGATCGCGGCCGCGAGGACGTTCGCGACCGACTGGACGAAGGTCGCCTCGGTGTCGCCGAACACCTGTTGCTCGGTGTCGTGGACCCCGAGGATGCCCCAGGGGTCCTCGTAGGGCCCGATCACGACGCTGATGCCGCTCCGGACGTCGTGGTCGGCCAGCAGGGCCGGTCCGCTGAACCGCGTCTCGGTCGCGAGGTCCTCGACCACGACCGGTTCGCTGGACCCCAGCGTGTGCGCCGCCTGAGAGTCCGACTCGACCGCCGAGACGGTCGCCTCGCCCACGACCTCCTCGTCCCAGCCGACGCCCTGCCTGAGCAGGAGCTTCCCGGCCTCGGCGTCGAGGTCCAGCACCTCGCAGTAGTCGGCGTCGAGCACGTCCGCGACCCGCTCGGCCGCCTCGGTCATCAGGTCGTCGATGCCGTCGCCCTCCAGGGCCAGGTGGCCCAGTTCGGCCACGGCCTCCTGCTGGCGGATGCGCCGCTCGAGTTCGCGCTCGTAGGTCCTGCGCTCGGTGACGTCCTGTGACATCCCCATGGCGGCGAAGACGTCGCCGTCCTCGTCGCGGACCGGCAGGGTGTGGATCCGGTACCACCGGCCGCCGAACTCCGCCTCGAACCTATTGGCGACGCCGTCGAGCGCGGCCTCGTACCGCGGAGCGAATTCGTCGGCCAGACGGGGCGGCAGGGCCTCCCGGACCCGCCGTCCCTCCAGTTCGTCGGCCGTGGCGCCGGTCCCTTCGACCGTCGTGCCGCCGATGGTCCGGTACCGGAGGTCATCGTCCACGAGCGTCACGGCGCCGTTCGGGAAGTTCTCGACGAGCGTCTGGTATCGCCGGCGGGACTCCTCGAGTTCGCGCTCGCGCTCGTTGCGCTCGGTCACGTCCCGGACGACGCCGACGCGTTCGGCCGGGCCGTCGGAGTCGATGAGCGAGAACGTGGCCTCCGCCTCGACGACGTCGCCGTCGGCCGTCTGCAGTTCGGCCTCCAGGCGCGGCGTGTCCCGTTCCCCGATACGCAGTTCCCGCTGGATCTCCGCGGCGCGCTCGGTGGTCTCCTGGCTGGCTACCTTCGACCCGTGTTCCCCGATCAGGTCCGATTTCTCGTAGCCGGTCAGCTCCGCGTACGCGTCGTTGACCATCGTGAACCGACCGTCCGCGTCCATCACGTACACGCCGTCGTTCACCGTCTCGACGATGGTCTCGTAGCGTTCGAGTTCGCGCTCGCGCTCCTTGCGCTCGGTGACGTCCCGGAAGTACACGGAGAGGCCGCTCTCGGAGGGGTAAGCCCTGACCTCGACCCAGGCGTCGAGCGGCGGGTAGTACTCCTCGAAGGAGACAGACTCCTGACGGTCGAGCGCGCGCTCGTAGTGCTCCTGGAACGTCGACCCGACAGCCTCGGGGAACGCCTCCCAGACGTTCCGGCCGAGGAGTTCGCCCGCCGACCGGTCCAGCACCGCGGCCGCCCGCTCGTTGACGTGCGTGAACCGCCACTCCTCGTCGAGGGCGAAGAACGCGTCGTCGATGCGCGCGAAAATCTCGCCGAGTTCGGCCCGTATCTCGTCGCGCTGGCGCTCCAGGTGCCGTTCCTGTTCTTTGAGCTGGGTGACGTCCTGGGTGGCGACGACGGCCCGCTCGACCCCCTCCCCCTCGGCGATGGGTGCCACGTTGAACGACACCCACTGTCGCTGCCCGTCGGGGAATTCGACCTGACACTGCCAGTCAGCGACGGGGTCGCCCGTCTCGAAGACGCGCCTGTACGGGCGCTCGTCGACCGGGACCGGGTCGCCCGCCTCGTCGTAGACGGTGAGGCCGTCGATCCCGTGCTCGTCTGTCGCGGCCCCGAACCGCCCGTCGAAGCGGCCGTTCGCCGTCTGCACCTCGCCGGCGGCGTCAACGACGGCGATGCTGGCCGGCGCCGTCTCGAGAACCCGCCGGGTGAAGTCCCGCTCCTCGCGGAGCCGCTGTTCGTACTCGCGCCGGTCGGTCATGTCCCGTGTCACCTTCAGGTACCCCTCGACGTCGCCGTCCTCGTCGCGGATCGCCGTGATCGTGACGTTCGCCCAGAAGCGCGTCCCGTCGACCCGGACGCGCCAGCCCTCGTCCTCGGTCGACCCCTGCTCGGTCGCGTCGGCCAGGTTCGACTCCGGGACGCCGGCCTCGCGGTCGGCCTCGGTGTAGAACGTCGAGAAGTGCTCGCCCAGGATCTCCCCGGCTCCGTAGCCCTTGATCCGCTCGGCGCCCTCGTTCCAGGTCCGGACCCGCCCCTCGGCGTCCAGCCGGAAGATGGCGTACTCCTCGACGGCGTCGACCAGCGCTTCGAACGTCGCCCGGTCACCCCGGCCTTCCGCCGCCGAACCGTCGGTCGGCCCGCCGGGTCGCCACCAGACGCGCGCGCTCGCACCCGCCTTCTTCGTCTCCAGGTGACCCTCCTCGACGAGTCGCTCCAGCCGGTCGTACGTACTCCGGCGTCCCAGGTCGAGCCGGTCCGCCACCTCGCTTGTCGTCCGAGGTGCCCCCGACTCCTCGAAGAGCGCGAGCGTCTCCGCCAGCGCGTCGGTGAGCGAGCGTGTCGGCATACTTCCCCCCAGCGGCCCGACCGACATCAACCCTCCGCCGGCGGAGTGTCAATTCGGGAGCGGTTACACAGCAAATGGGTTTCAGCGTGCAACTAAACGTATAAATCGAGCAACGTATTCCGGACAAACAGTCCTCGGCCGGAACAGTCGGCCCTAATCACTTCTAGCTAGTCCTTTTTATCCGCAGGGGCTCCCGGTCGGATGCGAGTTGGACTACCCGGCGGGAAACCCGACCCATGTCAACCCCAGTATCTCCGGATGAACGGACGGAAACAGCCGAGTTGACCACGGACGAGCGACATCGCCTCCTCTCGAACGGCCGGCGTCGAGCGGTGCTGGCCGTCCCCGCTGACAGGCATCGCCTCGGACGATCGGTTGTAACAATTTACTGGTATTTCTCCGACAGATTTGACAGAATACGAACTGGTTTACAACCGATCGTATCAATCTTTATGGTCGGTGCGTGCATGCGTAATCCCGATGGCACAGACAGACGGGGACACCCTTTCCGACCTCCCCCCGAGCGCGAAACTCGTCTACAAGGTACTGGAATACGACGGTCCGCTGACACAGAAGGGGATCGTCCAGAAATCGATGCTGTCCGCGCGCACGGTCCGCTACGCTCTCGAACGACTCGACGAGATCGGTGTCGTCGAGGAGGACGTCTACTTCGCTGATGCCCGGCAGAACCTCTACGAGATCACCGACTCGTCCGAGTGCGAGTGCGAGACTGGCGCCGTCAGTTCTAGCTGATTCGCCGGGCTACTCGCCCTCGAACTCGGGCTCGCGGTCCTGCTGGAACGCCGCGAGGCCCTCCCAGACGTCGTCGGTGGTGAAGAGGTGACCGAACGCGGAGGCCTCCAGTTCGAGGCCGGCGCCGGTGTCGTCGCGGCCGGCGAGCATCGCGCGCTTGGTGAGTCGCTGAGCGATGGGCGGCCCCGCGGCCAGGTCGCGGGCGAGTTCCCACTTGCGGTCGTCGTGCTCGTCCGGCGCGAGAACCTCGTTGACGAAGCCGTAGTCGTACATCGTCTCGGCGTCGTAGTCGTTTCTCGCGGTGAAGATGATCTCGCGGGCACGGCCCTCGCCGACGACGTGTTTCAGCCGCTGGGTACCGCCCCACCCGGGGATGAGACCGAGGTTGTGCTCGGGCTGGCCGAACTGGCCGGCCTCGCTGGCGACCCGCACGTCGGCAGCCGTCGCGAGCTCCATCCCGCCGCCCAGACAGTAGCCGTCGATGGCGGCGACGACCGGCATTCCCACCTCTTCGAGGCGGCCGAAGACCCGCTGGCCCTTCCGGGACATCTCGGCGGCGTCGAGCGACCCCTCGGGCGCGGCGCTGGCGGCGTCGAGCCCCGCCGAGAACGCGCGGTCGCCCGCCCCTTCGAGGAGGACCGCCCGCACGTCCTCGGCGGCCTCGAATGCGTCGAGCGCGGCGTCGAGTTCGTCGATCATCCGCGGCGTGATGGTGTTCATCCGCTGGGGGCGGTCGAGCTGGACGTGCCCGACGGCGCCGTCGACCTCGACCTCGATCTGTTCGTAGTTCATCGCCTCGCCGTCCTCGCCCTCGTCGTAGAAGCCGCCGGACTCGGCGGCCTCGCGGAGGCCGTCGGAGACCTCGTAGCGGGCGGCGCCGGTCGCCTCGTGGCGGGCTTCGAGCGTCTCGACGAGGACATCGAGGCCGTGCTCGTCGGCCATGCGCGCCGGGCCCTCGGGGAACCCCGCGCCCAGGCCCATCGAGTCGTCGATGTCCGATACCGGTGCGACGTCGTTTGCGACGAGTTTGCCCACCTCGTTGGCCATGGCGGCGAGCAGGCGGTCGGCGACGTCCTCGCGGGTCGCGTCGCTCGGGATGTCGACGCCGCCGTCCTCGTAGTCGTAGAACCCCTTGCCGGTCTTCCGGCCGAGTTCCTCGGCTTCGACCTTCTCCGAGAGGAGCGGGCACGGCTCGTAGGCGTCGCCGAGCACCTCGTGCATGTACTCCAGGACGTGGAGGGTGACGTCGTGGCCGACCTGGTCGCCGAGTTCGAACGCGCCCATGGGCATGCCCATCTCGAAACTGGTCGTCGAGTCGACCTCGGCGACGGTGGCGTCGCCCTCGTGGACGATCCAGCAGGCCTCGTTCATCTGCGGGACCAGCACCCGGTTGACGATGAACCCCGGCGAGTCCTTGCGGACGCGGACGGGCGACTTGCCGACGTCGTCGGCGAGCGCCTCGATAGTTTCGAGGGTCTCGTCGCTGGAGTGTGCGCCCGAAATGACCTCGACCAGCTGCATCCGGACCGGCGGGTTGAAAAAGTGCATCCCGCAGAACTGCTCGGGGCGCTCGGTGACCTCGGAGAGTTCCGTGACCGAGAGGCTGGAGGTGTTCGTGGCGAAGATGGCGCGGTCGGGGGCGTGTTCTTCCAGTTCCGCGTAGACGTCCTTCTTGATCTCCATCTGCTCGGGGACGGCCTCAATGACGACGTCGGCGTCGGCGACCGCTCGCTCGAAGTCGACGAGGGGGGTGATCCGGTCGAGCGTCGCGTCGGCCTCGTCCTCGCTTATCCGGCCCTTCTCGGCGAGCTTGCCGAGCGACCACTCGACCCCCTCGTAGCCGTCCCGGACGAACTCGTCTTTGATGTCCCGCATGGTGACGTCGTAGCCGGCCAGGGCGGCCACCTCGGCGATCCCGTGACCCATATTGCCGGCGCCGAGCACCGCTACCGTGTCTATGTCGTCGATGTCCATGACGTCTCGAAACTGGCTCGGCTCCCGTTTCAAGGTTTCTCTCGCGGGAAAACGACAAACGAGTTTGAATTCGTGTCCGAAAGGCTATATGCCTCGCACGGCAACGCGTGACACATGGACTTCGCACTTTCGGACGAGCAGAAACAGGTTCGCGACGAGGTCCGGCGGTTCGCGGAGAACGAGATCGAACCGGTCGCCGCCGAGTACGACCGCGAGGAGACGTTCCCCCACGACGTACACGACGAGGCCGCCGAACTGGGCTTCGTCGGCGCCGGCGTCCCCGTCGAGTACGGCGGCATCGGCTACGACTACCTGACCAACGCCATCATCGTCGAGGAACTGTTCGCGGCCGACCCGGGTATCGGTCTCTCTATCTCGTCGGCGGCCTTTGGCGCCGACGCGCTCTCGGAGTTCGGCACCGAAAAACAAAAAGAGGAGTACCTGCGGCCGGTCGCGACGGGCGAGGCCATCATGGGGTCGGCCATCAGCGAACCCGACGTCGGGTCCGACGTCTCCTCCGTCTCGACGTCCGCGGAGAAGGACGGCGACGAGTGGGTCATCGACGGCAACAAGATGTGGATCACCAACGGCTCCGTGGGCGATTTCTTCGTCGTCCTCTGCGAGACCGACCCCGACGCCGAGGGGCGGTACAACGGCTTCTCGCAGATCATCGTCGAGTCCGACCGCGACGGCTTCGAGGCCGAGAAGATCACCGGAAAGCTCGGGATTCGCGCCTCCGACACGGCCGAGCTGGTCTTCGACGGCGTCCGCGTGCCCGAGGAGAACCTGCTCGGGGCTCGCGGTGCGGGCTTCCTGCAGTTGATGCAGTTTTTCGACGAGACGCGCACCGCGGTGGCGGCACAGGGTGTCGGCATCGCCCGCGGCGCCGCCGAGCGCGCGCTGGAGTACGCCCAGGAGCGAGAACAGTTCGGCCGCCCGATCAGCGAGTTCCAGGCCATCCAGCACAAGCTCGCCGACATGTACACGAAGACGGAGGCGGCCCGCCAGCTCACGTACAAGTCGGCCTGGAGCGTCGACCACGCGGACGACCAGCTCACCCAGCTCGCGTCGATGGCCAAGGAGTACGCCTCCCGGGTCGCCGTCGACGTCGCCGACGAGGCCGTCCAGGTCCACGGCGGGGCGGGCTACGTCGACGACTTCGACGTCGAGCGGTTCTACCGCGACGCCAAGATCACCCAGATCTACGAGGGCACCACCGAGATCCAGAAGAACATCATCGCCCGCGAACTGCTCGGCAAAGGCATGGTGTAGGGGCCGAGCCGGTCGGCAGCGGCATCGAGCGCTCGCCTCGCCTGCGAAACACATATAACCGTACCGACACCATCCTCTGCAACGGGTGAATCAACGGGATCGATGGACAGCGAGACGGTCATCGCGAACCTGCTCGAACCGGTCGTCGGACTCGACCGGGACGGGACGGTCGTGTTTGCGAACGACCGCTTTCTCCGGGTGACCGGGACCGCCCGCGAGGCGCTTCTCGGCGAGGAGTTCGAAGCTCTCGGGAAGTTCGTCGCGGAGGGGTTTCCATCCCTTCGGAGCGCCGTCGAACGGGCCCAGGAGGGCGCTACCGGGGACGCGCGAGTCGACGGGACGATGTGTCACCCGGAGAGCGCGCCCGTGCCCAGGACTCTCCCGGTCGAGTTCCGGGTGACCCCGGTCGTCGAGGACGGCGTCCGGCGGGGCGTGCTCGTCATCCTGCGGGACATCAGCGAGCGAGTGGAACACGAGCGCCGTCTCAGACGGAGCCAGCGTCGGTTCGAGGCGGTGCTGGGCACCCCCGACACGTTCATCGGGGTTCTCGAACCGGACGGGACGGTGATCGACGTGAACGCGGCGGCGCTGGACCTGGTCGACGCGAGGGCGGAGGACGTGGAAGGCGACCCCGTCCCCCTGACGCCGTGGTGGGCACACTCCGACGACCTGCAGGACCGTCTGCGCGGGTGGATCGAGCGGGCGGCCGGCGGCGAGTACGTCCGCTTCGAGGCGACCCACGTTCTGGACGACGGCGAGGAGGTCCCCGTCGAGGGAGTCGTTCGACCCGTGCGAGACGAGACCGGCGCGGTCGTCTCGCTGATCGTCGAGAGTCACGACGTCTCCGAGCGCCGCGAGTACGCCCGCCAGCTGAAGCGGCAAAACGAGCGACTCGAACGATTCACGGGGGTCGTCTCCCACGACCTGCGCAACCCCCTGAACGTTGCACAGGGCCAGCTGTCGCTCGCCCGCGAGGAGCGCGACAGCGAGTCGCTCGCCATGGTCGCGCGTTCGCTCGACCGAATGGAGGCGCTCGTCGACGACCTCCTGACGCTGGCCCGGACCGGCGACGACGCTCTCGACACCGAGACGGTCGACCTCGCGACGGCGACCGCGGCGTCCTGGGAGGCCGTCGGGAACTCCGAGAGCCGACTCGCCGTCGAGACGACCCGGGTCGCACGGGCCGACCGGAGCCGCCTCAGACAGCTGTTCGAGAACCTCTTTCGCAACGCTGTCGAGCACAGCGATGCCGGCGTGACGGTCACCGTCGGTGACCTCGACGACGGCTTCTACGTGGCCGACGACGGTCCGGGCATCCCGGAAAATGACAGGGAGCAGGTGTTCGAGAACGGCTACTCGACCGCGACCGAGGGGACGGGACTCGGACTCAGCATCGTCCGGAGCGTCGCCGACGCGCACGGGTGGGACGTGGCTGTCACGGACAGCCGGGGCGGTGGAACCCGTTTCGAGGTCCGCGGTGTCGACCGGTCCTGATACGGTCGGTTGTACCGATTTACCGGTATTTCGCCGACCGGTTCGACGAAATCCGGAACTGACTTACAACCGACCGTATGAGAGCCCTCGATTTATATCCCTCGACGTGCAACCGTCACGCATGTCCCGCGGGCGCTCGCGCTCGTCCGGTCGCACCGCTTCCGACAGTCCGACAGGCCGCCGGCCCTGCTGTCGTTGAGCGCCCGCTTTCTCGTCTCCCACGGCGAGCGCCCCGATCCCAGCCACCGACCGCACGCACCAGCCCCCGACCACACGCACGCCACACACCCACATCGACCGGACATGATCGACAGAATACGAGAGGACGTTCGCACAGCCCGCGAGACCGACCCCGCCGCCAAGTCCACCGCCGAGGTGTTCCTGTACGCCGGCCTCTATGCCGTCTGGCTCCACGGGGTCGCCCACCGGCTCGACGAACGCGGCCACCGGCTGCTCGCCCGCCTGCTCGCACAGGTCAACCGCCTGTTCACGGGCGTCGAGATCGACCCCGGCGCCGAACTGGGCCGGCGCGTGTTCATCGACCACGGCATGGGCGTCGTCATCGGGGAGACCGCCGAGATCGGCGACGACGTGAACATGTACCACGGCGTGACGCTGGGCGGGAACGACCCCCGGCCCGTGAAGCGCCACCCGACCGTCGAGGACGGCGCGACGCTCGGCGCGGGGTCGACGCTCGTCGGCGACATCACCATCGGCGAGGGCGCGACCGTCGGCGCCGGCGCGGTCGTCGTCGGGGACGTCCCGCCGGGCGGGACGGTGGCGGGCAACCCCGCCGAGCGCGTCGATACGGCCGAGGAGACCGAGGAATCCGCCTCTCCCGGGCCGGAGGTCGTCGCCGACGGCGAGCAGGAAGCCGAGGCCGAGACGGGGTCGCCCGCTGTGGAGTACCCCCGGCCCTGCTGTGGAATGGGGCGCCCCTGACCGGCGCGACCCCGGGGGCCGGTGACCGGTCGAAATGCACATACCCGCGGGCCGTCCAGAACCGGGCGATGAGCCGAGAACCCGACGACCCGGTGGCGACGCTGGCCGAGGACCCGGCGCTGGGGCCGGTCGTGCGCGAGCGCGGCCCCGTCGAACTGACGCCCGCCGAGGACCTCTACGCGCGCCTCGTCGTCTCGCTGACCCGCCAGCAGGTGTCGATGGCGGCCGCCGAGGCCATCGAGGGGCGCCTGTTCGACCGCTTCGAGGTCACCCCCGAGTCAATGCTCGCCGCCGACCCCGCCACCCTCCACGATGCCGGCCTCTCGGAAGCCAAAGCCGAGTACGTCCGTGCGACGGCGACGGCCTTCCGGGAGCGCGGATGGGACCACGACTACTTCGCAGGGATGGACGACGACGCCGTGACGGCCGAGCTGACCGAGGTGCGCGGCGTCGGCCCGTGGACCGCCAAGATGTTTCTCATGTTCGGCCTCGCCCGCGAGGACGTCTTCCCCGTCGAGGACCTCGGCATCAGGAAGGGAATGGCGACGGTGTTCGACGCGGAACTGACCCGCGGCGAGATGCGCGAGCGAGCGCGCGAGTGGGCGCCGTACCGGAGTTACGCCAGCATGTACCTCTGGCGGGCGGTCGGGGGGTGATACGGTCGGTTGTACCGATTGACCGGGATTTCGCCGACCGTATCAGCGGACCGGTCGCAGGTGTTCGCAGTCGCCGGCGGTCACTTCCACCCGCTCGTCACCGGTGTCGACGACGAGCGTCCCCGGGAACCGGACGTCGACGGCGTCGCCGACCACCTCGCTGCCCGGGGTTTCGACCCGGACGCGCCGGCCGAGCGTGCTCGCGTGGTCGCGCCAGGCGTCGACGACCGACCCCGGATCGCGCCGCAGCTCGTGAAACTCCGCCAGGAGGCGCTGGGTGAACGCCCGCCGGTCGACGTCGCCGGCCTCGGCGCGGATGCTGGTGGGGTTCGCGTCGCCCGGCAGGTCGACAGGGTCGACGTTGGCGTTGACACCCATACCGACGACCACCCAGGAGACCCTGTCGGCCTCGCCTTCCATCTCGGTCAGCACCCCGGCGAGTTTCCGCTCGCCGCCGGCGGGTCCCCCCTCTCCGGACCGGACCGGCGGGGTCTCGTCGGATCTCTCGCGAGAAACACCATCAGTCGGGACGACCACGTCGTTGGGCCACTTGATCCGCGCGTCGACACCCGCCTCGCGTGCGGCGCGAGTGACCGCGACGGCGGCCGCGAGCGTGAACACGGGTGCGTGGGTGGCCGGCACGTCCGGTCGGCAGACGACCGAGAGCGAGACGCCGCCGCCTGGCGAGGCCCACTCGCGTCCGAGACGCCCGCGCCCGCCGGTCTGCCGGTCGGCGAGAACGACCACGTCCGTGGCGCCGTCCGCCGCGAGTTCCCGCCCCCGGACGTTCGTGCTCGGGATCGCGTCGTGGTACTCGACGTCGAACGGCGCGTCGAGACCGTACTCGACGGCGGGGCCGCCGAACTCCGGAACGCCCGCGAGTTCGTAGCCGTCGTCCCCGCTCTCGATTTCGAAGCCGGCCTCGCGCAGCGCCTCGACGTGTTTCCAGACCGCCGCTCGCGAGACGTCCAACCTGTCGGCCAGGGCCGGCCCCGAGACCGGCCCCCCGGCGAGCGCGTCGAGAACGGCCTCTCGCGTCGGTTGCATGCCCCCGGATAGCCGCGGCGTGACCGTAATACTGCCGGCTGTAAGTCTGTCAAGAATTTCGCCGCCCCGGGGCGGCGAATATCCTCACGAAGTTACAGCCGGAAGTATAAGTGATCCGTCACGTCCGCGCCTCAGGGGACATCGTCGACGGCGACTGCCTCGCTCCGCTCGGCCGACCGCAGGGCCGCCTCGACGACTCTGTGTGTGGCCAGCGCGCTCGCGAAATCGGAGGGGTGGTCGTCGCGCTCGCCGTCGAGACAGTCCGCGAGGATGTCGTAGAGTTCCCCCGTCGACGACCCCTCGGGGTCGAAGCCCGGCACCGCGACGCGGTCGAAGCCACCGCCGCCTTCCGGGCCCCCGCCGTAGCGGGCGCTCGCGTGGCTCCCGAGGACGAACTGCCCGTGGCCCTCGGTGCCGGTGGCGTCCAGTCGGTACTGGAGCCACGGCTTGTCGGCGTGGACGGGGACGTCGGGCGCGTCAGTCCCCATGTGGACGACTGCCTGTGCGCCGCCGGGGTAGGCGAGTTCGAGGAGGGCATCGCTGGGTTCGACTTCGGCGTGCCAGTCGTCGAAGAACGGATGACCGCCCCATTCGGCGTAGGCCCGGACCGTCTCCGGGCTGCCGTCGAGCAGCCAGTTCAGCGCGTGGACGAAGTGCGTCCCGTGTTCGTAGACGCCGAACTTGGTCGAACCGACGAGTCGCTCGACCTCACCGAGTCGGTCCTCGTCGATCCACTCGGCCAGCGTCGCGATCTCGTCGCCGTAGATGTGCTGGTGACAGACCGTGACCCGCGCGTCGCTGGCTTCGACGAGGTCGGCGATGTCGCTCACCTCCTCGTGGGTCGTGGCGACCGGTTTCTCGAACAGCAGCGAGTCGGGGTCGTGGGCGAGGACCGCCCCGATCACGTCGCTGCGGACCGTCGCGGGCGTGACGAGCGTGACGTGGGCCGGATCCTCCCTTTCGACGGCGGCGTCGAGATCCGTATAGACCCTGGGGACGTCGAACTCGTCTGCGGTGTCGCGGGCCTTCGACTCGTCCAGATCGCAGACCGCCCGGACGGCGAAGCGGTCGCTGTCGCGGAGCGCGCGGGCGTGGACCTGCCCGCGGTCGCCACAGCCTATCTGGACCGTGGGGTGTGCGTCGGTCATCGTTCGGCGTCCGCCGGGGCAGGTATGGTACGGTCGGCTAAAGGTCTTTACGTCCTTTTCAGTTGTTGGCAATGTGGGTGATGTTGTTCAGTTCGAGGGGTAACTCGCTGAGAACACCGATCCGGAGTGTATGTGCAAGACGAGGATTCACGATACCGACAAGAGAGAGCGGGAGTGGGAGATGCTCCAGGAGGCGACCGGCGAGGCGACGATCTCCGGAGCGCTCGACGTGGCGACGAAATAACACGAACAGAAGTGGTCTGTCGTCAGGAGTAGCGAAACGCCTACCCATCTCGAATACATCGAATACAACATGAGCTCGTCAATTCGGATCTCCGACGAGACGAAGAAGAAACTCGAACTGATGAAACGGGAGGACGAGACCTACGACGAACTCCTCTCACGGCTTGCGACTACCGAGAAGGACATCCAGGAGAGAGGCGGGTTCGCTGATGACAACGTCGTCGAGGACATGGCCCGTGCTCGTGAGGAGATGAACGAGTCGCTCGATGCCCGCTCGAACCGACAGGCATGATCTGCCTGGATAACGACATTTTCAGTCGCTACGCCTCTGAACAGTCGTATCCTGCCGTCGACCGCTACCTGACTGACCATGCCGAGGAGGCCTGGATCCTTCCTTCGATGGTTCTTTTCGAGTACCTCAAGCGATATGAGTCTCACAACACCATCCAGGTCCACCGACAGAACGCAGAGCGATCAGTCGATGCCGTTGCTGACCTGAACGCCGACATCGCAACGGAAGCGGCGAATCTCCAGGCGAGGCTCGCAACAACGAATACCAGTCTGGACCTGGCCGATCTTCTGATCGCCGCGACCGCGAGGGAGTACGGGGCGACCCTCACAACGGCGAACAGGAACGACTTCGACAAGCAGCCCCTCCACGAACTGATAGATATCGATATCGTTCACGCGTAATGTGAAGCGCGGACCGCCGGTCAGAAGTCGGCCGGGGCGTGGTTGCAACACGCCCGACCGCGCTTCGGCGCAACCGAAGCATGTCGATACAGAAATCCGGAACTGATGTATAACCGATCGTATCAGGGGTGGATTTAAGTCGCCGCGAATTGCTCGTCAACTCATGAATGACAGAACCGATGAACAGCTCAGGGCGGAACTGACCGATCGCCTCGTCGAGTGGGGGATGACCGAGTACGAAGCTCGGACGCTCGTTACGCTCGTTCGAATCGG
>PXRS01000015.1 GCA_003023785.1 Halobacteriales archaeon QS_5_68_33
CGAACCCGAGCACTTCGGCGGGTCGACCGACGCGCTGGCGCGGGTCCGCGAGGCCGTCGACGCCCCCGTCCTCCGGAAGGACTTCGTCGTCCGCGAGGCGCAACTCGACGCCGTCGCGGCCGACGTCGTCCTGCTCATCGTCCGCTTTCTGGACGAACCGGGGACCGACGACCTGGCCGACCTGGTGGCGGCGGCCCGCGACCGGGGCTTCCAGGTGCTCGTCGAGACCCACTCGCGCGGGGAGGTCGAGCGGGCGCTGGCGGCCGGCGCGGACATCGTCGGCGTCAACAACCGCGACCTCGCGCGACTCGCGGTCGACCTGGGGACCTTCGAGCGTGTGGCGCCCGAGGCGCGACGCCTCGCCCGCGAGCGGGCGGGGAGCGTCACTCTCATTGCGGAGAGCGGCATACAGACGACGGACGACGTCGCGCGGATGCGCGAGGCGGGCGCCGACGCGCTCCTGGTGGGGTCCGCCATCATGGACGGGGCGGTTCGGGAGAACACCCGCCGACTCGCGACCGCCGCCGGACCCGAAAACGGGGCCGCGACGGACCGGACGACGGACGACAGCCAATCATGAGCACGGACAAGACCTTCGGCGACTACGGCGGCCAGTACGTCCCCGAGTCGCTGATGCCGGCGATAGAGGAGTTGACAGACGCATACGAGCGGTACGTCCTCGACGACGAGGACGGCTTCATGGACGAGTTCCGGCGCCGCCTCGCCGACTTCGGGGGGCGCCCGCTGCCGCTCCAGCACGCCGAGTCGCTCTCGGCGCGCTACGACACCGCCGTCTACCTCAAGCGCGAGGACCTGCTCCACGGCGGCGCGCACAAACTCAACAACGCCCTCGGGCAGGTCCTGCTCGCGAAGTACATGGGCAAGGAGCGGATCATCGCCGAGACCGGCGCCGGCCAGCACGGCACCGCCACCGCGATGGCCGCGGCCCACCTCGACATGCCCTGCGAGATATACATGGGCGAGACGGACATCCGCCGCCAGCGGCCCAACGTCTTCCGGATGAGGACAAACGGCGCCGAGGTGACGCCGGTGACGACCGGCCGCGGGACCCTCAAGGAGGCCATCTCCGAGACGATGCGCGACTGGGCGACCACCGTCGAGACCACCCACTACGTCATCGGGTCGGTCGTCGGCCCCGCGCCGTTCCCGGCGATGGTCCGGGACTTCCAGGCGGTCATCAGCGAGGAGGCCCGCGAGCAGGCCATCGAGAAGGAGGGGCGCCTCCCGGACGCCGTCCTGGCCTGTGCCGGCGGCGGATCCAACACGATGGGGACGTTCGCACACTTCGTCGACGACGACGGCGCGGAACCGCGTTCCGCGGGACGGTCGAGCGGGCAGCGCCGGCGAGACGGCGTCGACCTGTACGCCGTCGAGGCGGGCGGGTCGTCGCTGTCGGTCGACGAGGAGGAGGGCGTCGCCCCCAACTCGGCGTCGCTGTCGACCGGCGACGAGGGGGTCCTCCACGGCGCGCGCACCAAACTCCTGCAGGACTCCCACGGCCAGATCATGGAGTCGCACTCGGTGTCGGCGGGGCTGGACTACGCCGGTGTCGGGCCGGAACTCGCCCACCTCGTCGACGAGGGCCGCGTCGAGGCGGTCAACGTCGACGACGACAGCGCGCTGGCGGCGTTCCACCGCCTCTCCCGGGACGAGGGGGTCATCCCCGCGCTGGAGACCGCGCACGCCTTCGGTTACCTGGAAGAACACCACGACGAACTCGGGGACTTCGTTGTCGTGAACGTCTCCGGTCGGGGCGACAAGGACCTCGAAACCGTGCTGGAGGAGACGGAGAAGCGGGACCTGGACGTAGCGCCGGACATATCGGTGCTTCGCTCGGCCGCGGGCGAGGAGGGGATGTGATGGCGCTCGAACGCGTCTTCGCCGACGAACCGGCCTTCGTTCCGTACGTCGCGGCGGGCGACCCCTCCGACGAGGCCTCCATCGAGTACGTCGAGGCGCTCGAACGGGGCGGCGCCGACGTGGTCGAACTCGGACTCCCCTTCTCCGAGCCCATCGCTGAAGGGTCGACCATCCAGGGAGCGGTCGCCCGCGCCCTGGAAGCCGGGATGACCCCCCAGCGGTACTTCGAGTTCGTCGAGGAGCTGGACGTGGACGTCCCGCTGGTCTGTATGACCTACTACAACCTCGTCTACCAGTACGAGCACCCCGAGACGGGCGAGAGCGAGGCGGTAGCCTCGGAGGCCACGAGCGGTGAAACCGCAAGTCGGGGGCCGCGGGCGTTCGTCGAGCGGGCGGCCGAGGCAGGCATCGAGGGGTTCGTCGTCGTCGACCTGCCCGCCGAGGAGGCGGGGCCGCTCCGGGCGGCCTGCGACGACTTCGGCTGTGACCTGGTGTTCGTCATCGCGCCCACGACGAAGGGCGAGCGCCTCGGATCGATGCGCGAGCAGGTGTCGGGGTACGTCTACGTGCAGGCGCGACTGGGCGTGACCGGCGCGCGCGAGGACGTCTCCGACCGGACCGAACAGTCGCTGGCACGGGTCGCCGACTGGGACGTTCCCAAGGCCGTCGGGTTCGGCATCAAGACCGGCGCCCACGCCGAGCGCATCATCGCGGCGGGCGCCGACGGGGTCATCGTCGGCTCGGCGCTTGTCGACATCATCGCCGAGGGCCACGAGGACGGCGCCGACACCGTGGCGGTCGCCGACCGCCTGGAGGCGAAGGCGCGCGAACTCAAGGAGGGCGCGCTGACGGGCGCCCGACGGGCGGGAGCCGAGACCCGGTAACCACCCGCCGACTCACCCCGCTCGCGGCGCCCGGTTGCTCGACTCGTTCCCGGGCCGGCGTTCTCGCCGTCGCAGGTGCCGGTACAGCGGCGCCGCGGCGACGAAACTGAGTCCGGCCGAGACCAGCAGGAAGGTCCTCGCGGGCGAGGGCTCCGTGACGCCGCCGAAATTCCGCCCGGGCGTCTGCCCGTCGGGATACCGGTCGGCGACGGGGTCCGTGCCGTCGACGTGGCGGTCGAGCCACGCGTCCATCGGCGTCCCGGCGACCCCGTTGACCGCCCGGACGAAGTCCGCGTAGGTCACCGCCCCGTCGTGGCGGTTGAGCCGCCGGAAGACGTCCTGGAGCGAGCGGTGACCGTCCGTCTCGGTCCGTATCTTCGCGTCGAGGACGGCGAGGACGCGCCCTCCCTTGTCGTGGGGGACGGGCCTGTCCGCCCAGGTATCGGGGTCGGTCAGCGTCGCCCGGGAGGGGCCGCCCGCGAGGTGCTCGCGGAAGGCGGCCCGGTCGACGTATCCCCCCGCGTAGGAGAGACGGGCGGCGTAGTACTCGGCGCTGGCCTCGCGGAACCAGCGCATCTCGGTCGCGAGTCGGAACGACTGGCGCGTGTGGACGTACTCGTGGAGCCAGACGTTCTCGGGGTCGTCGAGCCGCGAGTCCGCCCGGACCCAGAACTCGTCGCGGGCGGGGACGGACTCGCCGCCCCGCCGGACGCCCGGCGCTGCATAGGCAAGGACCGCCCCGTCGCGGGCACCGACGTCGAGCCGCCAGGCGGCTTCGACCAGCGCGTCCGCGACGGCCGCCGGGTCCTCCCGGGGAGAGGGTCCCGCGGGGACGACGACGTCGACGCGCTGGCCCGCCACCGACCGGGAGACGACGTCGGCCGACCCGACGAGCGCGTAACGGTCACCGAACACCCCGTCGGCGTCGGCGAGTGCGCCGCCCCGTTCGGTCAGCGGCCACGACCGCTCGATCTCCCCGTCGCTGACCCGCTGAACCTCGACGAACGGGACGGACGCGAACGTCCACGCCTCGGTCGCGACGGATTCGCGCCCGCTCGCCGGCCCGTCGGCCGCACCCTCCCGCGGTGCGCGGACGGCCAGGACGAGTCGTGCCCGCTCGTTGCCGGTCCAGCGCAGTTGCGTCCGGCCACCGGTCCCGACTCGCTCGAATCCCTCGGACTCGACGATGGATGCCCCGCTCACGACCACCCACACGTTGTCAAGATCCGACCCGGGCGAGAACGCCAGTTCGTACCGGACGGTCCCCCCGTCCCGCGTAACCGTCGCGTCGACGCCGGAGCCCGGGCCCGCGACGCCCCGCTCGTCCGTCCCGACCGCCCCCGTCGCGGCCCCGCCCTCGGCCGCCGCCACGCCGACAAACAAAATCAGAATTGATAACAAAGCTGTAATAAAAAGGCGAGTGATTATCGGCAACTCCGAAACGGAGGGTGTCTCGGGCGGATGGATGGGCACGTGTTCCGTTCGCTTCACTGCACCATATCGATGGCGCCTCGATATCGAATATAAAATTGGCGGCGGCGACCTGTCGGTCGTCGTGTGGCCGTCGGCGCCGGATACGTCCAACCGGGCGACGCCGAACGGCCGGGCGCCCGGGAAATGGCGGTCCGCCAGCGACGCGCCCTGCCGGCCGGGTGGCCACGCGGCGTCTCGCAACGCTTTTACCCGTTCTTGCCACACCGTCACACGACATGACCGCAGGGAAGGCCACACGTCTTCGCCGCATCGGGACAGGGGGGCGATACCTCGTCGTTCCGATGGACCACGGCATCACGCTCGGGGCCGTCAGGGGCCTCGTAAACCTCGAATCGACCGTCGACGCGGTGACGCGCGGCGGTGCCGACGCCGTCCTCACACAGCGGGGGGTCGCCGACCGCGTCCACCCCAACAGGAACGGCGCAGGCTACATCGTCCACCTCAACGGGTCGACCGAGATCGGCCCCGACGAGATGGACAAACGCCCCACCGGCACCGTCGAGGACGCCATCCGTGCGGGCGCCGACGCCGTCTCCTTTCACATCAACGTCGGCAGCGAACACGAACCCGACCAGATCACCGGCCTCTCCGAGGTCACGAGCGCGGCCGACCGCTACGGGATGCCCACGCTCGCGATGGCCTACGCCCGGGGCCACGATGTCCGCGACGACGACCCCGAGACGTTCGCCGAGGACCTGGGCCACGCGGTCCGACTGGCCGAGGAACTCGGCGCCGATGTCGTCAAGACTGCCTACAGCGGCACCGCGGACTCCTTCGACCGCGTCGTCGAGTCGACGTCGCTGCCCGTGGTGATCGCCGGCGGCTCCCGGGGCACCGACCGCGAGACCCTGGAGATGGTCCGTGGCGCGACGGACGCCGGCGCCGACGGCGTCTCGATGGGGCGGTCCATCTTCCAGCACGAAGACCCCGAGGCGATCACGGGTGCCGTCTCCGCGGTCGTCCACGACGACGCCTCGGCCGTCGACGCCGCCGAGCGCGCCGGCCTCGCGGTCGAGGCCTGATACGGTCGGTTGTAAGTCCGTCGAGAATTTCGTCGCGCCGGGGCGGCGAACATTCCCGTTTCCGAGAGAACTCACGACTGATAAGACGATTCCAACCGCAGACAGAGGTGGTGGAATTGATGTCCCAACCGCAAACATATGGCCTAAAAGAGCCGATTTCGCCTATCGGCTCTCCCGCTGTTCGACCTTGTTCAGATAGCTGAAATCCATGATGGAATCGCGTGAAAATTGTCTCTCGATTCACTCTCAGGACAGCGAATACGGGCGTAACAGACTTCCTATCGCTGCCACATATAAAAGAAGGTACTCCCTCATTCTACGGGTCACTGTCTGGATCGGCTAGAGCGTGTCGAACGAGTCGATCACGTCACCCGTCGTGTAGGCCTCGACGACGCCCTGTTCCTCGAAATCGGAGTCGTCACTCCAAATATCGGCATCGGTGGCGAGGGCACACGCGACGTACAATTCGTCGTCGGGATCGGTGTCGCGGATTGCCGCGTCGGCCTGCTCGATATACGGATAGAACTCGCTGGCGGGAACGGCTTCGATATACTGGAAGAGGACGTCGATGAACTGTGCGACTCGACCTGAAGTCATACCTGACTTCTCGACGATCAGTTCCTCGTAGTTCTCGATTTCGTCGTGGACGAACTCGGGCGTCAGGAGATCGGGTTCGAGCGTAACGATGAGTTCGCGGGTTTTCGAGTCTGCGATGAGT
>PXRS01000016.1 GCA_003023785.1 Halobacteriales archaeon QS_5_68_33
GCCGTGGATGAATTCGTTACTGCTGACGACGACTAACACCTGATCATAAATCGGTTTCTTCATTTATCCTTGATTGTGAGATACTCGACCAGTACAGAGGAATAAGATACCACCTCAGTCGGACATATATCGGTTATTAGCCGGGTCCGGCGTGCAAGATATAGAGCATAGGTACAGCAGCGGCTCATAGCATGCTACAAATCTGTACTGGATTCGAATTCCTTGATGTCTTCTACCCTGAATATTTCAGACACGCGGGCGAACGGTAACGCAATCAACTGATGAGGGTACTGTCTTGGAATGTGCAAGGAGAGATTGGGATTAGCGACAAGCGGATGCAACAGCAACTCGACTTTCTCGAAACACACGCTCCAGATATTGGCCTGTTTCTGTTTCAGGCAGTCGACTACGAACGGACGGACGACGATGGCTGGGGAGGCCAACTCGGAGCCCTCCAAGACTATCTGACAAAACACGAGTATTCTATCGTCCACACGGCTGATTGGGCCGAAGAGCTAGTCCGCTCGGACGTTCAGCCACATACTGACATTGAGGGAGCACACAATCGCTGTAATCTCATCGCCACTCAATGGCCGATTTCCCGTCGCCCGCTAACGCTCCGGAACCGAGGCGATCGAAAACCTCGCGGGCTCAATTACTACTATTCACAGTTCCCGGAGAAGATACTGGTCAGCGAGGTCGATATCTCCGGCGCTCCCGCGCTCGCTCCCGATACGCTTGAACTCTGGAACGTAAGCATCATCAACGGGGCAAATTGGGGTGAAGAGAAGCTCAATATGCTGGAAACCGTCTATGGACGCATCCACCTCCAGACTACGAAAACCGATCTCCCGGTGGTTTTGGGAGGTGATTTCAATGCGCCAAAACGGGAAGACGCCGACGGGTCGATTGTTCCACACGGCGGAGGGGCTGGCCAGTACACGGGCTATCCGGACTACGGCGACCCGTATTACTTTCAAGACTCGGCTGGTGACATGACCGGACTAAAATTCAACCAGCGGTGGCAACGTGCCGAGGCTCGCATATTCGATACGGACGTAGGCGAGTGGAGGCTGCGGGATGTCTACTGGGCTGCCGAGGAGAGTCCAACTGCATCAAGTGTTGAGGACTACACGCATGTCCTTCCGAACGGAAGCCCGGCCCGGAAACGGTTAGACCACGTATTGGTATCACAGCAGTTCGACGTGAAGAAATGCGAACTCTACAACGCTGAGTTGGGATCTCCAAACGCCTTGCAGGCTAGCGACCACGCGCCGGTGGTGACGAGCGTCCAAATCAAGTAGAGAATACGCGATATCTTACGTTTTGTCGGATGTTCCTCTCACATCTTCCGTGAGAGATATACGCTCTGTATCTTGCATTGTTCTGAAAACGTCTACCGTATCTGGCAGGATTGATAACGGTAACTCTGCATGAAGGAGTGAACGGCTGGCCTATCGATATTACCGGTCGAGTGCCGCGGCGAAGCGCTCGTGCTCGTCGGCTGAGAGCCCTTCACCGCCGAGGTCGCGCTCGTGAGCGTCGCTCCCGCCGGTGACGAGGAGGTCGTGTTCGTCGGCGACGGCGGCGACGTCCCCGGTGTCGAGCGCCCCGGTCGCGGCGGTGTGACCCCGGGAGCCGTCGTAGGGATAGTGGACCTCGACGGCGTCGAGGTCGGCCGCCAGCTCCAGGGCGGCCCCGGGGTCGGGATAGCGGAGCGGGTGGGCGAGGCCAACCACGGCGCAGGCCTCGCCGAGCACCTCCCGGGCGCGCTCGAAGGAGGGGACCCGTCGCCGGACGTAGCAGGGGCCGTTCTCGCCGATGAGGTCGTCGAAGACGCTCCCGACGTCGTCGTACGCGGGGTCGCTCGCGACGACGGCCCGGGCGACGTCGGGGCGGCCGATCCCCCGTTCGGGTTCGACGGGGACCTCGTGGCCGAGGTGGGCCTCGACGGCGTCGATGATGGCGCGGCCGCGCTCGACCCGGTCGCGCTGGACGCGCTCGACCGTCCCGGTCAGCGCGTCGGTCGGGCGGGCGCCGTACCCCAGGAGGTCGACCCGCCCGACGTCGCTCTCGACGCGGAGTTCGATGCCGTGGACGAGCGTGACCCCGTCGCGCTCGGAGACGGGGCGGTCGATCCCCGGATGAAGGCGGTCGTGGTCGGTGACGGCGACGGCGTCGAGGCCGGCCCGTCGGGCGACGGCGGGCACCTCGGCCAGTTCGAGGGTGCCGTCGGAGTTCGTCGTGTGGACGTGGAGATCCGCGACGACCATACCCGACACTGGGGGGGCGCGGGCATGCCATTTCCGGTCGAAGGCGAGGGCGGGCTACCGGTCGAGGAAGTCGGGCTGGTCGGTCGCCTCGACCTCGTCGGGGTCGGGCTTGTCGAGGGCGTCGGTCCGGTCGACGGCCTCGGGGATGCCGTTGCGCCCGCCCCTGGGGAGGTCGTTCTCGTCGACGATGACGGTTTTGCTCTCGACGAGATCCCGCCAGACGGCGCGGTCGTCGTCCTCGTCGGCGGGGTCGTGTTCGCGGGCCTCGGTCCTGCCCTCGCGGAACGCCAGTTCGACCATGCTCCGGTCGCAGGCGCTGTCGACCTCGGCGTGGACGGCCTCGAACTCGTCGCGGTCGTACTCGCCCAGCGACTCGGCGACCCCGAGCACGTAGGCGCGCTCGGTCGCCTCGTCCCTGTCGAGGGCCGTCCACTCCGTGCCGTACGCCCGTTCGTACAGTTCCATGCTATGCCTCGACTTTCCGGTCGGCCATGACGCACAACCCGCGGTCCGAGAACTCGACCTCCCGGATGTCACAGTCGATGGCGGTCCCGCGCATCTTGATCACCTGAACCCCGCGGGTCATTCCGCCGGACTCCAGGTAGTTGTGGAAGAAGACCACCCCGTGGGCGAGGTAGTGTTCGTCGGCGTACGAGGAGGGATCGGTCATCTCCGAGATGAGGACGATGGTCGTGTCGGTCTGTTTCAGCGCGGAAAGAAAGCCGGTGATCTCCTCGGAGAGGTTGTCGAAGAAGTGCTGGAGCAACATCGTGGAGTCGACCACGGCGCGGTCGATGTTCTGCTGTTCGAGGAAGGCGACCAGGCGGTTGGTGAGGCCGCTGTCGGTGCCGAACTGCGTGATCGTGCGCTTGCCGCTGTCGGTCAGGAGATTCAGGAACTGGACCTTGCCCGAGGCCATCACCCGGTCGAACCCGAAGTCGTACCCGGCCATGTCCTGTACGAGTTCCTCCTCGGTCTCGTGCATGGTGATGTACAGGCAGTTCTCCTCCTCCTTGGCGCCCCGCGTGATAAACTGCGAGGAGAAGGTCGTCTTCCCGCTCCCCGGGGGGCCGCTCACCACGTAGAGCCTGTCTTTGAGCAATCCGCCCTCGACGAGTTCGTCGAAGCCGGGCACGCCGCTCGGTACGCGCATGTTTTCGGA
Source organism: Halobacteriales archaeon QS_5_68_33 (assembly GCA_003023785.1). Classification (GTDB taxonomy): domain Archaea; phylum Halobacteriota; class Halobacteria; order Halobacteriales; family Haloarculaceae; genus QS-5-68-33. The sequence goes on from PXRS01000016.1 coordinate 3,436, forward strand.
TTACCGGTCCGGCTATAGACCTTTGCCCCGTGATTCTCAGCACTGATAGGGAACGAGTGCTCGGCGCGGCGGCAGGGAGCGCCGCCAACATGAGCGAAGTCCCGGGAATCGCCCCGTTGCCCGGGCGGGTCTGTGCGCCCGGCGTTCAGCGGATACGGGAGAGGCAGCTGTGGCAGTAGTGGAACGTGCCGGCGTCGCCGTTGACCGCGCCGCAATCACGACACTCGTGGGTCCGGCCCCCGGCCTCGTCGACGGCCACGCCGCCGTCGGCGACCCGCGTCGCGTCTGCCTCCGACCCGCTGTCCGGCCCCGGAGCGCCCGCGAGCGAGATATCCGAGAAATACCGGAACACGGCGAGTTCGAACCCGAGGATAGCGACCAGGAGGACGACCGCGAACAGCCATCCGTTCATATCACCACTCCAACCCCGCGTTCACTTGGGTGTTCCGCCTCTATTATCAAAAATGATTTCGAAAGGACAACGATGCCCGAGGATACGATTCATCGGAGAACGGTGCCCGAGATCCGCGGGTGTGCGGGCTCGGAGGCGACAGGACCCGTTTCTCTACAGGATCTAGTCCGGACCGGATCAGTATCGAGACTCGTACGCCGAGCTGGCGACGCTGGTGTCGCCATCGTCGGTCGATTGTGGGGGCGACGGTCAGCGCAACTGGGCGAGGCAGTTGCTGCAGTAGGTGTAGGTGGCGTCGTCCTCGTTGTGGGCGCCACAGTGGGGACAGCGGACGCCGTCGGTTTCGGCGGCGTCGGTGCGCTGGGGACTCTCTCCGGTCGCCCGCCCGCGCTCGAGCGACCGGGCGCCCGCGGTCTCGCTCGACCCCAGGGACATCCCGTCGAACGACCGGCCGTCGGCGAAATACCGGAACAGCAACAGCTGGAAGAGGGTAAACCCGACCAGGTAGACCAGGATCCAGGCCCAGGCTTCCATATCGTGGGATACGTTGGCACGACACTTGGATGTTCCGGACCGCCCGGGTCAGCCGTCGGGCGGGGTGCGGTCCCGCCCGAACTCGTCGAAGGCGTCCAGCGAACCGGGCAGGTCGTATTCGATGCGGCGCTCCTCGCGGCGGTCGACGTTCGCGTCCTCCAGGGGTTCGGCGACGGACTCCCAGCCGTCCTTGACGGCGACGCTTTTGGCCGGCGTCCCCGCCGCGACGTGGTGGGCCGGCACGTCCCGACTCGCGATGGATTTGGCCGCGAGGACCGAGTTCTCCCCGAGGCGGACCCCCGCCCGCACCATCGAGTCGTAGGTGACCCGCACGTCGTCCTCGATCATCGTGTGGTAGTTTTTCACCTCGGTCTGGTCGACGACGTCGTGGTCGTGGCTGTAGACGTGGGCGTCGTCCGAAACGGAGACGCGGTCCCCGATGGTCAACTGCCCGCGGTCGTCCAGGTGGACGTCGTCGTGGACGACGCAGTTGTCCCCGACCGAGATGTTGTGCCCGTAGGTGAACGTGATCCCCCTGAAGAAACGGCAGCTCTCGCCCACCTCGTCGAAGAGGTGGTCGGCGAGCATCCGCCGGAAGCGCAGCGCGAACTCGACGTTGTCGGCCAGCGGCGTCGCGTCGAACTGCCGCCAGAGCCACTGGAGGTACTTCGTGCGCTCGAACTCCCCCTCGTCCATGGCCGCCACCTCCGCGTAGTACTCGCTCTCCAGAGTGACGTTACAGGGGTCGTACCCCTGGAGGCGCACCCGTTCGGCCGGCGAGACCGACTCCCCGGACTGCCAGCGCTCGTGGGCCTCCCGGTCGCCCATCAGGTCGACCAGAACGTCCTCGACGACGTCACAGGTGTCCTCCGCCCCCGACAGGCGCTCGTCGACCTCGGCGATGAACGCGTGGATGCCCTCCTCCCCGCCCGGAGGCAGGGAGACGTGGCGTTTCGTCATACCTTTTCGAAGGGCGGCCCGACCAATAGGGGTTTCCTTGCCGGACGGTAACCGGGCGACGCCGACCGAACCGGCCGCGGGCGCGTTCGGTCTCTGCCCGCCGCCGGTCGCGGGTCCCCGACCGTCTGACCGCGTCCGGGAACCGCCGTGTCGCGCCCGGGGATTTAATCCGGCCGGGGCCGACGTGCCGACGATGAGCCGGTCGGCCCGCGGTCTCGTCTGGAACGACCGCGAGCGGCGCACCCGGGCGCCGGTCCGGCTCTGTCTCGCGGTCGTCCTGCTGTTCGCGGCCGCCGCCGGGGCCGTCCTCGCCACGTCAGTCCTGGCCGCGGTGGCCCCCGACACGGCGCCCGCGGCAGCGACCGCGCTGTTCGACACCGCTGCGATGCTGGTCCCCTACGCCGCGCTCGTCGGCGCGCTCCTCGCCGCCGCGTGGCTGGTCGACCGCCGCCATCCGGCGGACCTGGGTCTGGACACGTCGCGGGCCTGGTGGGCCGACTGCGCGTTCGGCCTCGCGCTGGGCATCGCGCTCCCCGGCCTCGTGTTCGCGCTCGCGCTCGCCGCCGACTACCTCCGGGTCACGGGGACGCTCGTCACGCGGCCGGACCCGTTCCTGGCCGTGGGAGGTGGCGTGGCCCCCGCGCTCGGCCTCGCGCTCACCCTTGCGTACTTCGTCGGCGTCGGCGTCTTCGAGGAACTGCTCTTCCGCGGCTACCTCCTGGTGAACCTCGCGGAGGGGCTCGACGGCTGGCTCGGGGCGAACCGCCGGGCGGCCCTGGCCGTCTCGGCCGCCCTGACCGCCGTCGGGTTCGGCGTCGTCCACGGTGCGAACCCGTCGGCGACGCCGCTGGCCGTGCTCGTCATCTCGCTGTACGGCGGCTTCTTCGCCGCGAGTTACCTGCTGACCGGCCGGATCGCGGTCGCCGTCGGCCTCCACGTGACCTGGAACTTCGCCGTCTCCTCGGTGTTCGGCTTCCCCGTCAGCGGCGTCACGACGCCCGTCACGGCGGTGGCCGTCGAGGTGACCGGCCCGCGACTCCTCACGGGCGGCGCGTTCGGTCCCGAGGGCGGCCTCCTCGCGCTGGTCGCGCTCGCCGCCGGCTGTGTCGCGCTCGCCGCGTGGGTCCGCTGGCGCGAGGGCGAACTCTCCCTTCGCGAGTCGGTCGCCGTCCCCGACCTGCGCCGGGAGTGAGAAGACTCGATAACTCGGAAACTCGTGGCGAACGACCGTCGAGATACAGCATCTACCGGCGCTGTTTTCGTTTCCGAGCGATTCGTTCTTCTCCGTCCGGTCGACTGCGATGCGGTTGAGCAGGTCGTCGAAGGACCCGTCGTCGCGTTTCAGCGCCTCGAGTTTGCGTTTCGTCCCGCCGGAAATACGGACGGACGCGCTCGTACGAATACGTCGTATTCACCACCTCCAAACATTGTGCCTGCGCCGGAACTCGGCCGTAGCGATGGAGCGGTTTCGGGCGACGCTCCTGCCTGGTTACCCGAGCACGTCCGGCCGCAGCCGCTCGCGCTCCGCCTCGCGCAACCGGTAGGGTTCGAGTTCCGACCACAGGTCACCGAGCGCGTCGCGGCGTTCCTGGTGGTCCGCGAGGAACGCTGCGATAGCGTCGGCGGCCGCGGCCTTCAGTTCGCCCGAGAGCAACTCGCCCTCGCGGTATTCGCGAGCGAGACGCGCGACGCGCTCGTCGTCGGGTTCGAAAAAGGTATGAAGGTACCGGTAGGCGACGTCGACCGCCGGGTCGCCGCCGTGTTCGCGGTGGGCCGCGACGTCGGACCGTCCCCCGGAGTAGGCGTGTTGCATCACTTTCTCGCGGACGGTGTCGGGGTCGTTGGTGAGTTCGATCGCTGGGGCGTCCGAGGAGGAACTCATCTTGCCCGGCCCGTCCAGCGAGGGGAGGAACTTCCCGAGCAGCGCGCCGGGTTTGTCGAGGGCGAACCGTTCCTTGGCGGCGACGTCCCGACACACCCGGACGTGGGGGTCTTGGTCGACGGCGACGGGGACGAGCGTCGGGTGCCGGCCGTGAACGAGTTGCGGGAGGAGCAGGTGGGTCGCCTGCATCGCCGGGTAAAACGAGAGGCCGACGTTGACCGGGTCGGCGTAGGTCGCGTCCACGGTCGACTGGCGGATCCCGGCGGCGAAGCGGGCCGCCTGTGGGTAGAGGACGTCGGCGTCGAGGCGGTCGACGACGATTCTCGTCCTGTCGGGGTCGAACCCGACCGCGAGCAGGTCCCGCAGGTTCGAACGCGTCGCCTCGGCGATTTCGTCGAACGAGAGGTCCTTCGCGTAGAACTTCTCGTCGTCCGAGAGCGGGACGTAGACGGACGCGCCCGTCGCTTCCTGCAGGCGCCTGGCGAGATAGAAGACGAGGACGTGCCCGAGGTGCATCGGGCCGGAGGGCCCGACGCCGGTCACGATTGAGTGAGTCCCCCCGGAGTCAGCGGCGTCGAGGTAGCGGTCGACGTCGCGGCCGGCATAGAAGACCCGCCGGCGGAGCATGGGGTGGTCGGGGAACCGCCGCACCTGCTCGTCGGTGAGGCGGTCGGCCCCGAACTGTTCGAGGAGGCGGTCGTAGTTTACCTCCCCCTCGACTTCGTAGGGGGTGACGGTGGCGGCGTCCGCGTCCCCGCCGCTCGCGGCGTCCGAGTTGCGTGTTTCGTCGTCGCGGTCGGCGTGCTGTGCGTCCGATGTCGTGTCGGCTGTGTCTGTCATTGCGCGTGTGCCGTCGCTGAGATCGGTCGCGTCGCTCGGTGCGAGAGACGTGAGAAAGCGAGTGAGCACCGCGGTGCGGGCGACGGGTTAGGCCGCGACGGCCGCGAGCGCGATACTGTCCGCTCCCTGGACCTGCACGCGCCAGCGCCACGCGGGAGCGGACTGCATCACTTCCAGATACTGCCGTCCCGATAAAAATCGTTTCGGAGACGGACCCGGAGACGGGCGAGCTCGTGGTCGCTGAGCGGGATGTCCTCCCTCGCTTCGCTCGGCCGGATGGTGCCCGCTCACAGCGTTTGTTACGAGCATTTACCGGTGTTCTGCTGGACAACCGGCTGGCGAGATGTCTCCCGGCCGGTCCGACGAGGCATCGGAGAAGAACTCGCGAGTCATACGGTCGGTTGTAAGTCATTTCCGGATTTCGTCGAACCGCCCGGCGAAATACCGGTAAATCGTTACAACCGACCGTATCAGGGGAACTCGCGGAGGGTTTCGAGCATCTCGTCCAGGTCGGTGGGACAGACGGCGAGCGAGTAGCCGTCGACGCGGGCGAGGTCGTCGGCGTGGTCCCAGAGGCTCGCTTCGTCGAGGCCGTGGAGGACGACCGCCGTGGGCGTCGGGTTGGCGACCCGGAGCGCGACGAGGGGGCCCTCGCCGCTGGTGACGTTCGTGAACACGAGGGCGCGGTTGGTCGACTGGCCGTACAGCCGGTAGAACTCCTCGGAGGAGAGCCGCGAGATGGCCTGGATGCTGTCGATGACGGTGTGGCCGGCGACCGTCTTGTAGGTGCCGTCGGCGACTTCGGTCGCGCCGATGGCGCCGTAGAACCGGTCCAGCCCGACGGCGGTCCGGTACTCCCGGAGGTCGTGGACGATGTCGGCGTCGAACCCGGCCGAGAGGACCCGCGCGTGCTGGCGGATATGACTGCCGCCGCGCCGGTCGTCGATGGACAGAAGCGCCTCGACCGAGCGCTTGACGACGCCGATGCCCGGGCTCTCCCGGCGGCCGCTCTCGTAGTCGGAGACCACCGACGGCGATACCGCGAGTTCGTCGGCCAGTTCCGTCTGGGCGACCTCGAAGTCGGTGCGCCACTTCCTGAGCGTCCCACCCGGGTCGTCGCTGAGCGTGATCTCCCCGGCGATCTTCTCGGCCAGGTCCCGCCGCTGTCCGCCCTCCATTGGCCCTTGGATCTGCCAGTGGCGACAAAAGCGTACCGGAGGCCGCCCGGCGGCGCTCTCCCGTGCTCGGTCCCGGATTTCGTCGAACCGGTCGGCGAAATACCGGTACATCGGTACGACCGACCGCATCACTCCGGAGCGACGAGGCCCGTGACGGCCCCGCCGGCCGCGCCGAAGACCAGCGGGTAGACGAGGCCGGCGAGCAGGACCGCCGTGACGAGCGGCGGGCCGGCCACCGCGTCGGCGATGCTGATGCGCACGGCGACGGCCGCGACCAGCGACGCGAGGGCGTACCCGAGCGCGACCGGCGCGCCCGCTTTCGCCCCCTCGAGGACCTCGCTCGCGCCGTAGGCGGCGACGGCGCCCGCCGCGAGCAGCGCCACCGGCGGCAGGACGTACAGGACCAGCAACCCGGGTTCCTCGGCGCCCGACAGCAGGTTCACCGTCGACCGGCCGAGCGGACCGGGAACCGACGCGTCGACGAAGTGGGCGTTGAAGTAGAGCCAGCCGACCAGCTTCCAGGTCACCGGGTCGCCGGCCAGAAACTCCAGCACGTCCGTCGCCAGCGCGTCGCGGACGCCCCCGGCGTGGAGGAGGTACGTGACCAGGTATCCGAGAAGCCACGCCCCCGGACCCGCGACGGCGCCGCGGCCGAGCGAGCGAGCGGGGTCGGGGACCGAACGTGTCGACATGTCGTGATTTCTCGCCCCCCGGCGGGAAGTGCTTTCCGGGGGTGGCAGGTCGACCGGGTCGGGCGCTGGTGTGCGTCGAAACCGGCTCTCTGCTCGCGCCGGTCAAAGACGAGGGCTGGCTCGGTGATTCCGCCGAGGCGGTGTATCGCGACCGCCGGCGCGAGGCCGACGCCTGTCACTCCTCCGTCAGCCGCTCCTGCCACTCCTGAACTTTCGCCATCAGTTCGACCGGTGGCGTCTCGTTGACGGACAGGTCGGCGAGCGCGTCGAGGACGTCGGGCGCGCCGTCGCCGTATTCCTCGGCGAGCACCGACTCCGAGTCGAATTCGCCGCCGTCGGCGGAGGCTCCCGCCCCCTCCATCGCTCCGCTGGCGTCGGCCGTCTCCCCGCCGGTCCGCAACTCCCCGGCCCCCACGTCGAACACCGCCTGGACCGGTTCGCCGCCGCTCCCGCGGGCCTCGATGGCCTTCTCCTCGCGGAGCCGTTCGAGCACCTCCTCCGAGCGGTCGACGACCGGGTCGGGGACGCCCGCCAGGTCCGCGACGTGGATGCCGTAGGACCGGTCGGTCGGTCCCTCTCGGACGGTCCGGAGAAACGTGACCTCCCCGTCGGACTCGTCGGCCGCCACGTGGACGTTGTACACCCGGTCGAGGTGGTCGGCAAGCGTCGTCAACTCGTGGTAGTGGGTCGCGAAGAGGGTCTTCGCCCGCACCTCGTTGTGGAGGTACTCCGTCGCGGCCCACGCGATGGAGATGCCGTCGAACGTCGCGGTCCCGCGGCCCACCTCGTCCAGGATGACCAGCGAGTCCTCGGTGGCCGAGTGGAGGATGTTCGAGAGCTCCTGCATCTCGACCATGAACGTCGAGCGCCCCTGGGCGAGTTCGTCCAGGGCGCCGACACGCGTGTAGATGCCGTCGACCAGCCCCACCCGGGCTGACCGTGCCGGCACGAAACTCCCGACCTGCGCGAGCAGCGTGACCAGCGCCGCCTGGCGCATGTACGTCGACTTGCCGCTCATGTTCGGCCCCGTCACGACCAGGAACTGCCGCTCGGCGTCCGCGTGCCCGCTGGCACGCTCCCTGTCGGGCGGCGAAGCCGCCCCGTCCATGTGGAGGTTGTTGGGGACGAACTGCGTCGTCTGCTCGACGACCGGGTGCCGGCCCTGCTCGATCTCGAGTTCGCGCCCGTCGGTCAGTTCCGGCCGCGTCCAGTCGTTGCGGACGGCGTGGGTCGCCAGACTCGCGAGCGCGTCGACCTCCGCCAGGGCCCGTCCGACCATCTGCAACAGGTCGGCCTCGCCCGTCACCCGCTCGCGCAGGCGCTCGAATATCTCCCGCTCCAACTCGTGGCGGCGCTCCTCCAGTCTGAGCACCTCGCGCTCGCGCTCGTCCAGTTCCGGGACGGTGTACCGCTTGGAGTTCTTGAGCGTCTTGATCTCCTCGTACTCGTCGGGGGCGCGGTCGGTCTCGCTTTTGCCGACCTGGATGTAGTAGCCGTCGGTCCTGTTGCGGTCGACCGAGAGGTGGGTGATGTCGTGGCGGCGCTTCTCGCGCTCGGGCAGGCGGTCGAGCCAGTCCAGCACCGCCTCGTGGTCGGCCACCAGGTCGTCCAGGTCGTCGTCGTAGCCGCGGGCGATGAGCCCGCCCTGCGTGACCGTCCCCGGTGGGTCCGCGACGAGCGCCTCGTCGATATCGCCGGCCAGCGTCGCCGCCCGGTCGCGGTCGGGGCGTGCGAGGACGTCATCGAGCGGCGACTCGCGCAGGCGCTCGGCGCTCTCGACGGCTTCGCACACGTCGGCGAACCCCTCTAGCGTCTCCCCGACCGCCCGCAGGTCCCGGGCGTCGGCGCTGCCCGACGCGGCGCGGGCGGCGAGCCGTTCGAGGTCGTAGGCCCCGTCGAGCAGTTCTCGCAGGCGGTCGCGGGCCATCGCCGCCTCGGCCAGCGTAGCGACCGCCGACTGGCGCCGCTGGAGCTCTCCGCGGGAGCGGCGGGGCCGCTGGAGCCACTCCCGGAGGAGCCGCCCGCCGGCGCTCGTGACCGTGTGGTCTATCGTCGCGAACAAACTCCCCTCGCCCTCACCCCCCATCGTCTCCGTGAGTTCGAGGTTGCGCTGGGTCGTCGCGTCGACGGCGACGTACGCCTCGCCCGTGTAGGACTGGACGCGCGTCATCGACGCCAGGACGCCCGCGCCGGTCTCCGCGACGTAGGACAGGACCGCGCCGGCGGCCTGGACCGCCGCCTCGCGCTCGATGCCGACGCTCTCGATGGCGCCCTCGCCGAACTGCTCGCGCAGGCGGTGGCGCGCCCGCCCCGGGGCGAACGCCTCGGCGGTATGCAGCGACAGCGAGGCGTCGGTCCTGTCGCGGATACGCTCCAGCAGGGCGTCGTCGGCCCGCGCGTCCGGCCCGGGGAGCACCTCGACGGGGTCGAACTTGTACAGCTCCGTCAGCGCCGTCGTGACGGCGTCCTCGCCCTCGGTGGCGGTGACGAGGAACTGCCCGGTCGTCACGTCGGCGAACGCGAGGCCGACGGTCGCACCGTCGCGCCCCTCCTCCCGGACGACGCTCGCGAGGTACTGGGCGTCGTCGTCGGTCGTCTCCAGGAGCGTCCCCGGCGTGACGACTCGCGTTATCTCGCGGGCGTGCTCGCCGGCGTCGTCCTCGTACTGGTCGGCGACGGCCACCCGGTAGCCTCGCTCGACCAGTGCCCGCATGTAGGGCGTCAGGTCGTCGACCGGTACCCCCGCCATCGGATACGACGACCCGTGCGAGGACTTCTGTGAGACCTTGAGGTCGAGTTCGTCCGCCACCGTCTCGGCGTCCTCGGCGAAGAACTCGTAGAAGTCGCCACACTGCATCGCCAGCAGATCCGCGTCGGTCTCCTCCTTGAGCGCGAGGAACTCCCCCACGATGCCCGTCGCCTCCGTCATGGATGTCCTGTGCTCGTCCTCGGATATAAACCATCTTTTTCCCGGCGGGGTTTCCTCGCTCGCTTCGCTCACTGCGGGAACCCCCGGGCCAAAAACATGGGTGAAAAAGCCGAACCCTCGCTTCGCTCGGGTTCGGTGAACCGCCTCGCGCCTGCGGCGCTCGGCGGATGCTCAAAACAGGGTGAAATAGGTCGGTTGGGGGGAGTGTGTGGCTCGCGGTTACGGTGCGGCCGCGGTCCCTGGTGGACTGAAAGGGCGAGGCCCGCTCGCGTGCAGTTTAGTCGTCTGCGCGACCCCTATCTGAGCGAGCGGTGCGAGGCCGACCGAAGGGATGCCTCGATGCGAACGGGGAGCGTAGCGACCCGTGAGCGCAGCGAGCGAAGATATGTCGCGCAGCGACCGCGAGCGGGCCGAGGGCTTTCAACGCGTAGCGTCGGGTGCGGTAGCGTTTCCTGCTAGCGAGCGGGCCGAGGGCTCTCATCGCACGCCGTCGAGTGCGGTCGGAACAGTTGTACCAGCGGGCGCACTCGCGGGCGGCCCCGCGGCGCTCCTCCGTATTCGATCCGGGGTCCCTGACGGTCTCTACCGCCCCACAGAGGTCGATATCGGTATCGGCCTCGTGACGGTAGATCGTGCCGCCGTCTGCGTAGTCGAATTCCTCGATCGTGAGGCCGGGTTCCTCGGGGACGGTGACCGTCTCGGGGGGCGAGAGCCACTCGGTCCCGACGTCGCAGGTCCCCAGCGTCGCACCCCCGACCGTGAGCGGCGGGGCGACGAGGGTTCCGCGCCGGATGGCCGGCGTGGCGCCGTAGTGGTCGGCGGTCGAGAGTCCCGACGGCGTCCGCCCGACGACGAGGTCGAACTGCCCCTCCTCGACCGCGATCTCGAACTCGCTGGCCGGGGTGACCGGCAGGCCCTGAAGGTCGACGGCGACGCCTCATACGGTCGGTTGTAACTGTGTACCGGTGATTCGCCGGGCGGTCCGACGAAATCCGGAAATGACTTACAACCGACCGTATCACTCGCCCTCGTCGCTCTCGTCCGCGAGGATCCCCTGGAGCGCGTCGGCGGCCGTCCGGAACCCCTCGGGGCCGCTGTAGCCGTAGTTCGACCCGGCCATCGCCAGGTGCGGTTCCAGCGAGAGCGGGCCCGCGAACCCGCGGTCGTGCAGCGCCGCGAGCGTCTCCGGAATCCGCCCGTCGCCCTCGCCCGGTGGTTCGATCCCGCCGCGCTCGCCGAAGCGGGCGTCCTTGACGTGGACCTGGTCGACGTACTCGACGACCTGCAGGAGCGCGTCGGGGTAGGGCCGGACGCCGATTTCGAGGTAGTTGGCGGGGTCGAACACCGCCCGGAGGTGCGGCGAGTCGACCGCTGTCAGGAGGTCCCGGACGCGACCGGGCGTGTCGCCGTAGATGTCCTTCTCGTTTTCCAGCACGAGGGTGACGTCGGCGCGCTCGGCGCGGTCGACTGCCGCGCGGGTCCGCCGGAGCACCTCGGCGCGGTGGTCGGCGGGGTCGTCGTCCTCGGGGACGTAGTACGAGAAGACGCGGACCCGGTCGGTGTCGAACCGGTCGGCGAGTTCCAGCGCCCGGTCGAGAAGCTCCATGTGGGGTTCGAGGGGGTCCGCGACCCCGACCTTGCCGATGGGCGACCCGATGGAGGTGACGGTAAAGCCCCGCGCGTCGAGCGTCGCTTCCAGGTCGACGAGGCGCTCCCCGGAGAGGTCGAGCAGGTTCTCGCCCCGGACGTTGCGCAGGTCGAGCCGGTCGATCCCCGCGGATTCGAGGACGTCGAGCTGTTCGTCGAGGTCGTCGGCGGTCTCGTCGGCGAAACCGCTGATCCGGTCGGCAGGGTCGGTCATGGCTTCGCTCCCGGGCCCAGCGGGTTAATCGTTGTCCTACGGGTCGGTCACGACCTGCCGGTCGCCCTCCAGGGAGTCGAGGCGGCGGTCGACGGCGTCGCGGTGCTCGACAAGCGTGTCGACGGCGTCCGGGACGAGTTCCCGAGCGGTCGCGACCGTCTCGTCGAGGACGTCCCGCGCCTCGCGGTAGGCCGTCCGGGCCTCGTCGCGACGGTGGGCGGCGCGGTGGTCGTCGCCGGCGGCGACCCGGCGGGTTGCCACCCGGCGCCGCGTCTCAACGAGGTCGGTGGCGACGGCGTCGACCGTCTCGCGGAGGTCGGCGGTATCGCCGGCGAACCGGCGGTCCTCGCTCCCCCAGTCGAGTTCGAGCGCCCGCCGGTAGCGCTCCAGGGCGCGTTCGAGGTGGGTGGCCCGGTCCATCGGCTGCCCGGCGTCGCGGGCGCGGTCGTGGGCCTGTTCGGCGCGCTCGACCGGCGCCCGCTCCAGCGCGGCGAGGTTGCGCTCGACGCGCGCTATCTTCTTCCGGACGGAGGCCGACCCCTCGAAGTCCAGGTCGGCCGTCTCGAGGACGGCGACGTAGTCCTCGTGGGCGCCGAGGAACTGTCCGTAGGCCGCCTCGTAGGCGTCGTCGCGCCACAGTTCCTCGGCGCGGTCGATCCGGTGGACCGCCCGCCCCCGGAGCGTCTCGATTTTCGCCTCGCGGACCCGTGCCTCCGCGCGCTCGATGCGGGTCGCCATGGCCGCGACGCCGTCGGCGGCGAAGCCCCGCTCCTCCCGGCGGGCGGCCGCCGTCTCCTCGGTTGCCGCCGCGAGCGTTCCGAGAGCCGCGTCGTACTCGCGGGCCTCCCGTTGCCCGCCGGCGTCGACGACCAGTTCCCGCGCGTCCTCCAGATGGGACTCGACGCGGAGCCACGCTATCGACGCCGCGTCGGCGTAGGCCGCGAGGTCCGACAGGTCCTCGCGACAGCCGAACTGCCAGACCGCGTCCGACCGGGTCGTCAGCGCGAGTTCGTTCGCGAGCAGTCCCTCGTTGTGTTCGACTATCTCGACATCTGCCAGGTCGATCGCGACCGACCAGTCGCCGTCTCCATCGTTATCACCGACGACAAAAAGCAGCCGCGCATCGGTCACCATCACGAACGCCCGGTAGTCCTCGCCCGGCGTGAATCGCCGCTCGCTATCCCCGTCGACGTGACGCCGCGTGACGCCGCGTTTGGCGTTCGAACGGGCGAAAATAGCACGCTCGCCCTCGTCGAGATACGACGACAGCGGCCTCTCTCGCAGGTACCCCGACGACAGGATCCCGCCGCTCCCCGTTCCCTCCAGCACCGCTTCGTCGACATCCCCGGTGTTATAGGTGCTGATAACGGTGGGCATGTTCGTCCATAGGTGACCGGCTGTTATGAGTGTTCGTAACTGATATTTGATAGTACCAGCATACCGGAAAAGTCGGCGTCGCTCGGGCGGCCCGATATCACGGTCAGGCTACAGGTTCTCGACGATGCGGGCGGCGATGCGCTGGGCGCCGACCGCGGGCGAGCGTTCGCGGCTGCGACGGGCTGCGGCCACCGATTTCAGGTTTGATAGCCCGGAGCGTATTTTTATTAGCAGGAAGGGTGGAGTCGCGAGCAACGTGGTGACGAGACGGGACGCCGGGGTGCCGGCACGAGTCTGTGTGACCAACGCGAAAGGCGGGACCGGCAAGACGACGGTGGCGATAAACGTCGCCGGGGCGCTGAACCGGCGCGGGAGAGACGTCCTGCTGGTCGACCTGGACCCGCAGGGCAACGCCACCGAGGGACTCGGCCTGCAGGAAGCCTACGACGCGGCGCCGCCGACGCTGTTCGACGCCCTGACGGACCGCTGCCACCGCGAGGCGCTCGACGACGTCGTCATCTCCCATCCCGAGATGGACGTGGTCCCGAGCAACATCGACATGCTCGGTGCCGAGCGGGAGTTGACCGTCGCCGACCTGGTGGCCCGCGCGAAGGCGGGCGGCGTCGCGGCGGACCCCACGGCGCTGTCGGAACTGGCGGTCAACGTCACGCCCGACGGCGTCTCCGGCCCGCACGCGCTGGACGCCCTCGACCGGGCGCTGGTGGGCCTCGACCGCGAGTACGACTACGTGGTCGTCGACTCGCCGCCCTTCTACGGCAAACTCACCGACACGGGCATCTACGCGGCGCGCAACGTGCTGGTCCCGGCGCTGGCCGAGGCCACCTCCGAGCGCGCCGTCGAGTTGCTCGTCGACCAGGTGACGGCGCTGGAGGCCCAGGCCGACATCGCGGTGGAGACGCTGGGCGTCGTCGCCAACCGCGTCGAGACCACCCGCGAGGACGAGGAGATGCTGGCGTGGTTCGACGCGGTGTTCGCCGACGACCCCGTCTGGGAGGTGCGAAAGCGCGTCGCCCTCCAGCGAGCGTTCTCGGCCGGCGAGTCGCTGTTCGAGTACGACGACAGCGTCGACATGACCGAGGTCTTCCTCGACGTGGCGACGTCGCTCGACGAGCAGTTCGGATTCGCACACCCACCGGAGATACCCACATGACCGACGACCGGATGGACCGCGCCCGGCGCATCCGCGAGATGCGCGAGGGCGTCCGGCCCGAGGAACAGGCCGACGACCGCGCCGACGATGCCGACGCCGGGGCCGGGACCGACCCTGACGGCGACGCCGAGGTCGATGCCGACACCGGCCCCGTCGAGGTCGACGCGGCGAAACTCGCCCAGCAGGCCGGCCTCTCGGCCGAGGACGCCGACGCCGCGGAGGCGGCCAGTGGCGGTCCGGGCGGCGCCGGAGCGGGCGACGCCGAACCGGCGGGCGCGACCGACGCCCGGCGTCGCACTGTCGACGAGAGCGAGACCCGGGTGCTGGAGTTCGCGCTCGGCGACGAGCGTTACTGTCTGGACATCGAGTACGTCGAGGAGATCGTCAAGCGCGAGACCGTCACGCGGGTCCCGAACACCCCGGACTACGTCGAGGGCGTCGTCGACCTACGCGGACAGATCACGACGATCCTCGACCCGAAGGTGCTGTTCGATATCGACGTCGAGGGCTCCGAGGAGTTGATCGTGGTCTTCGACCCCGACGGCTTCGAGGACCAGGGCGCCATCGGCTGGCTCGTCGACGACGTCAACCAGGTGATGCCCGTCGCCGACTCCGAGGTCAACGAGTCCCCCATCGACCAGGACCACGTCAACGGCGTCGTCGACCGCGACGGGGAGTTCGTCATCTGGACCCGCCCCGAACTCGCCGTCGAGGACGCCGCCGGCTGATCTAGCACGTTTCGACGGTCATCGTCAAACCGGTCGGCGAAATGCCGGTAAACCGGTACAACCGACCGTATCAATCGCTGTCGTCCCCGTCGTCGATCGTGACACGCACCGGCCCCTCGCCACCATCGTCACTGCCGTCTCCGCCGGACCGACCGTCGGCTCCGGGTTCTCCCGACTCCTCGTCGGGCCAGCCGAGTTCCTCGCGCACCAGGTCCACCGCGTTCGCGACGGCGCCGACGCTGGAGAGGTAGCCGGCGCCGACGGACGTCTTGGCGAGTTTCGCCGCCCGCCCGGTCAGCACCGTCGGGCCGACCTGTGCGACGGCGCCGTCGCCGACGCTGACGAGCCACCCCGGCGAGTCGAATCGATACCCATCCAGCCGGGGTTCGAACCCGTTGCCGCCGTCCCGCCGGTGGTCGAGCAGGCGCTCGATGTTGTCGGCGGCGACCCGGGCCTGCCGGACCGCCGCCTGCGCGCTGGCCGGGACGGCCTGCCCGTCGGTGTCGACGACCCTGCCGGCGTCGCCGACGACGAACGTCGCCTCGCCCAGGCGGAGCGTGTTCCGGACGACCGGCCGCTCGCCGTCCATCGCCGGCGGTCCGCGGATGCCGCCCGTCCAGACGAACTGGTCGTACGCCAGGCGCTCGCCGTTCGCCAGGTCGAGCCCCCCGGCGTCGGCGCTCGCGACGGCCGTCCCCGTCCGGACGGTCACGCCCTGCGTTTCGAGTTCGTCCCGCACCGCGCGCTGGAAGTTCTCGGGAAAGGACGGCGCGACGCTGCCCAGCTGTTCGAGCAGGACCACTTCGACGGCGTCGGGGTCGGTCTCCTCGCGGGCCAGCGCAGCGAGTTCACCTGCGACCTGCACGCCCGAGAGGCCGGCGCCGCCGACGACGACGCGGGCGGGGTCGGCGGCCGTCGCGCCCTCGACGGCCGTGAAGAACTCCGCGCGAACGGCGTGGGCGTGGCCGATGCGCTTGAGCGGCGTCGCGTGGTCTTCGACGCCGGGGAGGTCGTAGAAGTTCGTCGCCGCGCCCAGACAGACCGCCGCCGCGTCGTAGTCGAGCGTCTCCGCGCCCTCGGGGGTCTCCAGCGTCGCGATACCCGCGTCGGGGTCGACGTCCGTGACCGTGGCCTCGCGAACGGTCGCGCGGTCGAGCACGTCCCCGAGGTCGAGGGTAATGTCATCGACCAGCGAGGGGCGGCGGACGACGCGGTGGAGTTCGTGCTGGACGAGGTGGGTACCGTCCTCGTCAACGACGACCACCTCGTCGTCGGGGAGGGCGTCTTCGAGTCGCTTCACGAGGGTCAGGCCGGCGTATCCGGCGCCGAGGACGGCGACGCGCATGTCCGGTACTGGGGGTGCCCGCGAGAAAAGGGCACTGACGGCGGCCGCGGAACGGGTGGAGTTTCGCATTCCGCCGACACCCAGCGCCTAAGCCGCTGGGACCACACCGATGGGTGTGCAACCGATCGAAGCGGCGGATTACCACGACTTCGCGTTTCCTTCGGACCCGCGGATCGCGCCCGATGGCGACCGCGTGGCGTTCGTGCGCACGGTCCCGACCGACGACGAGACGACGCAGGCTACCGTCCACGTCGTCTCGACGGACGGCGAGGGCGATCCCCGCCGGTTCACCGTCGCCGAGGGCCGGGACAGCGAACCGCGCTGGAGTCCGTCGGGCGACCGCCTGGCGTTCGTCTCGACGCGGGGCGCCGACGACGACCGCCCCCAGCTGTGGGTCATGCCGACCTCGGGTGGGGAAGCCCGGCGGGTCACCGACGTCGCCGGCGGCGTCTCGAACGTCGCCTGGTGCCCCGACGGCGAACGGGTCGCCTTCTGTCAGCGGGCCAGCGCCGAGGACCGCGAGGCGGAGCGCGACCTCTCCGTTCCGGCGGAGTTCGAACCGGACGAACCCGACCCGCGGGTTATCGACCGGACCGTCTACCGCTCGGCCGAGCGCTACTTCGACGGGAAGCGCTCGCACGTCTACGTCGTCGACCTGGGCGACGATTCGCCCGGCTGCGGGTCGGAGGACGGGGGAGACAGCGAGGACGAGATCCGGCGTCTTACCGACGGGGACGCCGACTTCCGGAGCCCCGCGTGGGGCGGCGCCGACACGCTGTACTACGCCGAGCGCGTCGGCGACGACCCGGACGACTCCATCGAGTACGAGATCGTCGCCCACGACTTCGCCGGCGACGAGGCCGAGACCCTCCACCGGACGACGGGATGGATGGCGAACCTCGCGGCGACCGCCGACGGGCGGGTCGCGCACGTCTACAACGACCCCGACCGCTCGACGCTGAAACCGAGCGAGCTGCACGTCTACGACCGCGAACGCGACCGGGTGATGACCCCCACCGACCCGCTCGACCGGACGCTCGCCGGCGTGACGCCACAGTGGGGGCCCGACGACGAGTCGCTCTACGTCGGGACGCCCGACCGGGGGACCGTCCCGGTCTGGTGCCTCCCGTGGGACGAAAAAGCGGCAGAAAGCGGCGGCGAGACGCCCGAGCGCGTCGTCGACGCCGCGCACGTCGACGCTGTCCACGTCACCGGGAGCGGCGTCGCCGTCACGCAGAGCGACTGGGACCATCCCGGCGACGTCTTCTACACCGACGAATCCGGCGGCCTCAGGCGCCTGACCGAACTCAACGGGGCATACCTCGACGAACACGCCGTGGCCGAACCCGAGGCGGTCCGCTTCGACAGCGAGAACCCCGGGCCGGAACCGACGACGGCGACCGGCGACCCCGCGGGCGAGGGCGGCGACGTCCAGGGGTGGGTGCTCGCGCCTCCCGACGCCGACCCGGACAGCACCCACCCGCTCGCGGTCGAGGTCCACGGCGGGCCCCACACGATGTGGTCGACGGCGGGGACGATGTGGCACGAGTTCCAGACGCTCGCCGCGCGGGGCTACGCCGTCTTCTGGTGTAACCCGCGGGGCTCGACGGGCTACGGCGAGGAATTCGCGGCCGCGATCGAGGACAACTGGGGGCCAGTCACGACGGCGGACGTCCTCGCGGGTATCGACACGGTGACCGAACGCGACGACGTCGACGCCGACCAGACGTTCCTGACCGGCGGCTCGTTCGGCGGGTTCACGACCGCGTGGCTGGTCGGCCACAGCGACGAGTTCGCCGCCGCCGTCGCCCAGCGGGGCGTCTACGACATGATCGGCTTCTACGGGTCGACCGACGCCGCCTTCCGCCTCGTGGAGGACGAATTCAGCGCCACGCCCTGGGAGGACCCCGACCTGCTCCGCGAGGCCTCGCCGGCCACGTACTGCGACCGGGTGCGGACGCCGACGCTCGTCCTCCACAGCGACGACGACTACCGGACGCCCGCCAACACCGCGGAGTTGTTCCACCGCGGCCTGCGAAAACACGGCGTCGAGACGCGCATGGTGCGCTACCCCCGCGAGGGCCACGAACTCTCCCGGTCCGGCGAACCCGGCCACGTCGTCGACCGCATCGAGCGCATCGCCCGCTGGTTCGACGGCTACTCCGAGCACCACGACGTCGCCCGCGCCCTCGACCGCCCGGACGAGGCGGGCCTGAGCGCCGGCGAGGACGGCGGAGACGACACCGGGAACGGCGAGAGCGACGAAAACGGGGAGTGAACCGCGCGAAATCACGGACGTGAATACCCTGTGGCGGTCGAATTCCACGTCCGTCGTAACGCTCTTCGAAAACAGTCGAGAGAGCGGTTACTGTGGATAACATAGCCGTTTGATGCTCCATCGGGGTTAACGGTGTGGCGACGGGACGGTGTGGTATGCGACGGGTTCCCCTGCAGGTGACCGAGCGGGAGACGCGCGAGGGTCCCGCGGACGACGGACCGGACACCGCCTCGACGGTGCCGGTCGCGGCCGAGGACACCCGGAGAGAGCGACCGAGCGTTTCCGCCGCTCGCAAAGGGCTTAAGACCGGACGGTCCCTGGGATCCGACGGCGCAAGGGTGGGACGATGACTGCCGCCGGCCCGAGCAAGATGGACCAACGAACGATGGAAGGGACACTGTGGCACGTACTCGCCGGCACGAAGGGAGGCCCCAACCGGGCACGCATCCTCCGTGCCCTGGACGAACGGCCGCGCAACGCCAACCAGCTCGCCGACGCGCTCGACCTGGACTACAAGACGGTCAGACACCACCTCGACGTGTTGCGCGAGAAGAACCTCGTGCGCCGGAGCGGCGACGACTACGG
Source organism: Halobacteriales archaeon QS_5_68_33 (assembly GCA_003023785.1). Lineage (GTDB taxonomy): Archaea > Halobacteriota > Halobacteria > Halobacteriales > Haloarculaceae > QS-5-68-33. Next base: position 22,208 of record PXRS01000016.1, read on the forward strand.
CGCCATCTACCTGCCGACCGACCGGCTCCGGCAGTGCTGGGACACCTGCGAGGAGATAATCGACAGCGTCAGCTGATGCTGCCGGCGATCGGACGGTAGCCCCGACCGGAACGCCGGATGGTGGACGGATCCCTCGGCCCGGAACGCCGGGAGGCCGGCCGTCCGGTGGAGGAGGGGCGCGGTTCGTGGATAGCCCGGATCGGCACTTGGTAACGGAAAATCACCTGGTTCACGAACGAATCACTCAAGTGGGCGGGCGGCGTCGTGACGGGTATGGCAACGCACGCTGACGAGGCGGCCAACCCGGAGGCCTGCCCCGTCGTCGACTCGCTCGAACAGATCGGCTCGCAGTGGCGGCTCGTCGTGCTCTACGACCTCCAGGAAGGTGAAAAGCGGTTCAACGAACTGAAGCGGTCGACCGGCGCGAGTTCGCGGACGCTCTCGCGCGTGCTCGATGACCTCGGCGGGATGGGGTTCGTCGACCGCCGCATGGAGGAGGCCGCGCCCGTCGCGACGTATTACTCGCTGACCGCGAAAGGCGAGTCGCTGTGTCCGGTGTTCGACGCCATCGAGACGTGGGCCGACGACTGGCTCGAACCCGAGACGGAGGCGGCCGCCGACGTCGAGACCGTCGTCACCGAGTAGCTCTTCTCCGCGGTCGGTTTCGGACGTCCCTGCCCCCCTGCTGATACGGTCGGTTGTACCGATGTACCGGTATTCCGTCGACCGGTTCGACGAAATCCGGAACTGACTGACAACCGACCGTATCACGTCCAGTCGTCGAGGCCGGTCTGGACGAGGCTCTCCTCGATGCGCTCGAAGCCGCGTTCGACCTCCGCTTCGTCGACCTCCCAGTCCTCGCAGACGAGGCGGCGCGCGGCCGCGACGTCGGGGTCGAGGTCGGTGTCGAACGAGAAATCCTCGGTGACCGCGGGCTCCAAAAAGAGGTCGCGGATGCGGTCGGCGTGCTCGACGTAGACGTCGCGGGCCTCGAAGACACCCCAGATGTCGCCGCGTTCGCGGACGGCTTTCACGGCGGTCTTGGGGCCGATACCCGAGATGCCCTCGTTGAAATCGGTGCCCACGAGGATGGCGGCGTCGACGAGCTGTTCCCAGGTGAGGTCGTGGCGTTCCAGGGTCGCCTCGAAGTCCATCAGTTCGGGGTCGCCCTTGCTGGTGAGTTGGCGGAGCGTGAGCGGCGCGCCAAAGAGGAGGGCGTCGTAGTCCTCGGTGCCGGCGTAGTCGACGTCGCCGGCGCGGGCCATGTGGGCGGCCTGGGCCTCGCCCTCGGCGGGCGCCTGGACCACGGGGATGTCCAACAGGTCGAGCAGTTCGTGCGTGGTGTCGACGATGGTGTCGGTGAGTCGCTGGGTGCGCGATTCGAGGCGGGCGACGGCGACGGCGTCGCCGCGCTCGCGAGGTCCTTGAGGTCGGTGACCGCCCCGTCGAAGACGAACACGGGCGTGATCCCGTGTTCGAAGAACTTCGGGAGGCCCTGGACGACGCCGACGAGGTTCGCGACCTCGGTCCCGTCGCCCGCGGTGTAGACGTCGTCGCTCGTCCACTTGACCGTCGTCGTCAGGTAACGGTACAGCCAGTTGTGCGCGTCGACGGCGACGACCGACCCCCCCAGTTCGACGAAGGGGACGTCCGAGAGCGCCGCCAGGTCCCGCAGGTCCGCGTTTCCCATTGTGCCCTCGTAGGAGCGAGTCCCGCTTGAATCCCCCGACTGCGCGCCCGCCAGATTGAATTCCGTGCGCGCCGTGGCGGCGGACATGTCCGACGCGACGGGCGTTCTCGGCCGGGTCCGACAGCCCGAGTACACCGGCGAGAACCGCTGTCTGCCCTGTACGGTCGTAAACGTCGCCATCGCGGCGTCCGGGTCGCTGCTCGCCGGCACCTGGCTGGCGCTGGCCGTCGAGACAGCCGTGGCCGCCGCTGTCGCCGAGGGGCTCTTCCTCGCGGCGCTGGTCGTCATCTGGCTGCGCGGGTATCTCGTCCCCGGGACGCCGACGCTAACGAAGCGTTACCTCCCCGAGCGCGCCCTCGCGGCGTTCGGCAAGGCGCCCGGGGACCCGGTCGTCCACCCCGGCGAGCGCGGGGGCGACCCCGACCTGAACGTGGAGGGGCGCCTCCGCGAGGCCGGCGCGCTGGAACCCTGTCGGGACGGCGACCTCTGTCTGACCGAGGACCTGCGCGCGGCGTGGCACGACCGGATCGACGCGCTCGGGGACGGCGACATCGCGGGGCCGCTTGCGCGGCTTGGCGTCGTCGACCCCGACGCGAGCGTCGAACTCGTCGAGCGCGACCGGTCGACTGTCGCGGTCGTCGACGGGCGACGCGCCGGGATGTGGGAGTCGGACCCGGCCGCGCGGGCCGACCTGGCGGCCGCCGACCTCCTCACCGACCGGGTCCCCGACTGGGCCGACCTCGCGCCGGCGGACCGCGTGCGACTCACCGGGGGGTTGCGCGTCTTCCTGGAGACCTGCCCGGCCTGCGAGGGGGCGCTCACGTTCGACACCGAGACCCGCGAGTCCTGTTGCACGAGCCGCGAGGTGGCCGCCGTCTCCTGTGACTCCTGTGGCGCCTGTCTGTTCGAGTCACCCGTCGACACGGACGCGATCGCGGCCTGATGCGGCCGGTTGTACCGATTTACCGGTGATTCGCCGACCGTTCGACGAAATCCGGAACTGATCGACAACCGACCGTCTGATACCCTCGCGACCCGACCCACGAAGGGCGTCATTCCTGCGGGTCGACGACGGCTGGCGGGTCCCGGCCGGCCTTCCGGTCGAGGAACGACCGCTCGTCAGGACCGGGGCCGCGGGCGCGAAAGACATCGAGTCCCGCTCGGTAGGTCGCCCGCGAGCGGTCCGGCGGGGGACGGGCGAGGACGAGTTCCGCGATGCCGGTTTCCTCGCCGGTGTAGGCGAAGCCGGCGCGGTAGAGCGCCTCGTAGGCGTAGGGGTTGTTGACGGCGATCCGGACCCGTTCGGCCCGGCGCTCGCGGAGGCGGGCGGTCGTGAACGCGGCGAGGCGCGGGCCGATCCCCTCGCCGCGGCGGTCGCCGCGGACGGTGATATACCGGAGCCACCACGTCTCCGGGTCGGTCCGGTCGGCGTTGAACGCGACCGCTCCCAGGACGCGCCCGTCCGGGTCGACGACCCCCTCGACGTCCGTCGCTGGCGGCGGCCGCTCCGACGGGTCCTCATCTGCCGCGCCGGCGGCACCTTGTTCCGCCGCCGACCCTCCTTCCGGGGCCAGTGCCACCGTCTTCCCGGTGTTGGACATGACGAACTTGCCGGCGTAACTGAACGCGCGGTAGTCGAGCGCGAGTTTCGGGCCGTCCGCGGGCCACCCGACGAGTTCGAACCGCATCGCTCGCCCGTACGGACGGGGGGCGGATGTACCCGGCGGTCAGGGCGGGGGCGCGCGTCGAGTGACTCGACACCGCGTTCGACAGCAGACTCTTGCCGGGGCGGGCGTCCGTCGGGTATGGCGCTGGGCGACGTCTCCCCGTTTCATCGCTTCGCGCGGCTCTACGACCTGGGGATGTGGCGGGCCGACCGGGCGACGCTGGAGGCGGGGCTGGCCGTCGCCGACCGGCCGATAGAGCGGGTGCTGGATGTCGGCGGCGGGACCGGTCGCGCGTCGCGGGCCCTTTCCGGGTACGAGCGAGTGGTCGTCGACACGCTGCATCACATGGCCGACCCCGAGCGCGTGTTCGCGGCCGCCCGCCGGGTCCTGCGTCCGGGGGGCGTCCTCCTGATCCGGGAGTTCGACCCGACGACGCTGCGCGGGCGCGGACTCGTGGCGGCCGAACACCTCGTCGGCTTCGATTCGGGGTTCCGGGCGCCCGAGACGCTCCGGGACCGCCTCGCGGGCGTCGTCGGAGGAGGCGGCACGGAAGCGCCCTCGCGGGGATCGGTTCAGTGAAGTCGGTGGCGTCCGGAGCGTCGGGTATGTCGGTCGAGACGACGGTGCGCGGTCGGGTCGACCCGGCACCGCTGACGGCGGTGGCCGCGGCCGGCGACCTGGTCTGTATCGGACTGTTCGTCGGCGTGGGGTCGACGGTCGGCCACAGCATCGGCAACCCCGTCAGGATCGCGATAACCTTCTCGACGTTCGCCCTCGCGTGGGGCGTCGTCTCGCTGCTGGCGGGCGTCCACGCTGCCGAGACGCACCGGTCGTTGCAGGCGACGGCCGGGCGGACGGTCCTCGCGTGGGTCGTCGGGGCCGCGCTCGTCCAGGGGCTGCGCTGGACCGACCCGGTCCCCGGGAACCCGGCGCTCGCCTTCTACCTCGTCTCGGTCGGGGTCGGACTCGCGTTGCTGGTTCCCTGGCGACTCGGGGTCACGGCGCTCGCGCGGAGAGCCTAAAGTCGGTCGATCAGTCGCGCGACGCTGGCGTGGAGGGACTGCCCGACGCCCGGTCTCGACTCCTCAGCAGGTCTCCTCTACGGGCACGGCAACTGTCGACTGGAGCCACGCCTGGTGGTTCTCCCGGTCGTAGATGACGAACTCCTCGTCACCGATGTTGAGCTCGGCGTACCGCTTGGTCTCCTCACTCGTCGCGGCCCGTGCGTTCGTTTCGTCGGTTGCGTCCGGCATTGGTGTCTGAGTCGGCGTTGCCGCCTCGTTCGTCCCTCCACTGGTTTTTCGCCGGTGACCCATCATAAACCCGTTCCCCGAGTTATCACGTAAAAAAATATACGGACGAGCGGCGCTACCACCAGTTTTCTCGACGGGGGGAAGCAGCCGTATTCCCGACGATTTTCCGTTCTCGACCGCTGCAGACTCTATTTTTCGCTCCTGATAACAAGGCCGATGGACCGGACAGTTCTCTGCAGGACGAGACGGCTGGTTTCGAGGGGCGGCCCGTGCACCACCGGTAGAGTCCCCCCGGCGGTCCGTACCCGTTCCGCACCGCCGCCCGCACGCATCGGAAAGTTCGGACACGTTGAACGCGGTTTGATACCGTCGAAAACGGGTATTTCGAATTATATATTTTCATAAGTTATGAGTACCTTCTCGAAAACTCCTTCAGAACCAGTCCGTTGGCAACAGGATGGCGACACGTCAAATTGAAGGAGCCCATTGGAAACACTTATGTATTACTGCCTCGTACTGTACGGTCTGCTGGTCACGGTCGGCGTCGCCCTGACGGCCTCAGTCGCGCTCGCGTCCGTCCTCTCGGCCGGGTTGATCGGCCACGCGATATTCGTCAGAGCGCCCATCGGGGCCGGAACGGGCGAGCCGGCCGGCGGCGACGCCGGGTTCCCATCCGCGGACTGAACAAGTTCAAGCCGGTCGCATCCGAACCGGCGGTATGGCACTGTTTCTCGGCAGCGACGAGCTCGCGGGGCTCGCGACGCCCGCGGAGTACGTCGACGCCGTCCGCGAGGGGTACCGACAGCGAGGCGAGGGCGCGCCGGCGCGACCGCGCACCCGCATCACCAGCGGCGACCCGCCGGGCATGCTGACCGGGTACACCGCGATGCTCCCCGAGACCGGCGCGATGGGCGGGTACATGTACGCCGCCGGGTTCGGCGCCGCCGACGCGCACTTCGTTTTGCCCCTGTTCGATGCCGAATCGGGCGAGCCGCTGGCAGTGCTGGACGGCGCGTACATGAACCCCTTCAAGACCGGCGCGACCGGCGCCGTCGGTATCGACGCGCTGGCCCGCGAGGACGCGACCGACCTCGGACTCGTCGGCAGCGGGTCGCAGGCCCGGGGGCAACTGCGGGCCGCCGTTACCGTCCGGGAGTTCGAGACGGTCAGGGTCTTCTCGCCCACCCGCGAGAACCGCGAGGCCTTCGCGACCGAGATGGACGCGGAACTCGCGCCCGACGTCCGGGCGGTCGATTCGGGGGCCGCTGCGGTCGGGGACGCCGACGTGGTCATCACGGCCACCACAGCTTCCGAGCCCGTCTTCGACGGCGCCGACCTGCCCGACGGCGCCCACGTCACCGTCATGGGCCAGTACGACCCCGAAAAACGCGAGGTGGACGGCGACACCGTAGCGCGCTCGACGTACGTCCCGGACCTGCGCGAGCGCGCACCCCGCGACGCCGGCGCGTACATCCTCGCTCGCGAGGAGGGCGCCATCGGCGAGGACCACATCCACGCCGAACTCGGCGAGGTCGTCGCCGGCATCGAACCCGGCCGGACCGACCCCGAGGCGGTGACGCTGTTCGACAGCGGCGGCACCGCCATCGAGACGGTCGCCGCCGCCCACATGCTCTCCGAGAAGGCCCGCGAGGAGGGCCTCGGCACCGAAATCGAGTTTTCCCCCGCCAGTCAGGCGTTCGAGGGGTAACGGGGTTTCTGCGACCCGGCACAACGCCGTGGCGCGCGCTGGCGAGCGTGCCCGAACCCTGTGAGGGCCGCGAGACGGCGCCGCGCGAGGGACGAGGAGCGTAGCGCAGCGAGCACCGCAGTCGGTTGGGGAGGTACGTGGCCTGCGGTCGCGGTGCTGTGCTGTGCGGTTCCTGGCGGACTGAAAGGGCGAGGCGCGCTCGCGTTCAGTTCAGTCGCCTACGCGACCCCTATCCGAGCGAAGCGAGCGAGGATATGTCGCGTAGCGACCGCGAGCGGGCCGAGGGCTTTCAGCCATCGCTGTCGCCTACGGTCAGAGAGACAGCTATCGAGCGATCCGAGGGCTTTCGACGCATAAGCCGGGAGCAGCCGATCCTCCGCTACCAGGCAGTCACTCGTCGAGTCGGGCGGCGAGAAACGGCGGTTCGGGGCCGTCTTCCGACGGGGCGGGGGCAGGCCACTCGTCCGTGACTACGAACCCGGCGTCGCGCAATCGCTCGCGGGTTCGCTCGACGCCGGCCATCTCCCAGCGCATCTCGACCCCGCCATCGAGCCAGTCGTCGGTCGCGCGCTCGAACCCCTCGGGCGCTTCCGAGAGCAGCGCGCGCCCGCCGGGAGCCAGCACGCGGGCGAATTCCTCGAAAACGGCGGGGCGCTCCGAGATCGGGACGTGAATCACCGACCGGTACGCGACCACGCCGTCGAAGGCCCCTGCACGGAACGGGAGCGCCGTCATGTCCCCCTGGACGAGTCGAGCCCGCGGCACCGCTCGGGCGGCGAGTCGGAGCTGTTCCCGGGAGAGGTCCAGCCCGACCGCGGCGGCCCCGTCACTGACCCGGGGAAGGACAGGCTCTCCGTGCCCACAGCCCGCGTCAAGAACGTGAGCCCGGTCCCCGAACGAGCCGAGGAACCCCTCGATAATGCTCAGGGCGCGGTCGCCGTAGGACTGGCGCTCGGCGTAGGTCCCGGCCAGTTCGTCGTACCCACGGCGGACCGTCTCGCGGTCGTCCATTCGTTCCGGATCCGCTCGGCTGGCGGTTCAGTCTTTCTACACGTACGGGCCGAGTCCGAGCGCCTGCACGAGCGACACGCCACCCGCGAGCGCACCCACCAGATACCCCGCGATGGTCCCGCCGTTCAACAGCGGCAGTCCCGCGTGGGCCCGCCCTTTCAGCACCATCCACAGCAGGACCACCAGCCCGAGGTGGGTCCCGACCATCGCGGTCACGGCGGGCAGCGCCACCGGGAAGCCCAGCAGGTCGACCGCGGGCACGGTCTGCGGTGCGAAGAAGGCGACACTCGCGACCAGCACCGTCGGAATGACGGCGTCGCCGAGACCGATGAAGAGAGCGTTCCGGTCGAACGGGTCCGTTTCCGCGGTCTCCCCCTCCGCTCGTGCGTCCGATTCGGTCGCGTCCGCCGCCGCTCCGCGCTCGGACGCCTCGTCGCCGTCGTCTCCGTCGTCAGCGTGCTCCCCGCTCTCCCCGCCGTCCGCCGCCTCCCCGCCCACGGGGTCGGGCATCTCGGCGTCGAGGTAGGAGTACGACAAGGAGAGCGGGACGACGAGCACGATGGGTACCTTGAGGTCCATCACCCCCGACGCGAGCGTGAGCATGTGTTCGGTGCCGTAGACGCTGATGGCGTCGTAGACCGCCAGCACCACGAGGAGGACGAGCGCGGGCAGCAGGCCGAAGGTGATCCCGAACAGGCCGGCGGCGGCCGCCCCCATGACGACTCCGGCGGCGTCGACGACGTACCACTCGGGGTGGACCCACAGCGCCACCCCGAGGCCGGCGGCCGCGAGCCACGCGAGGACGTTGATGCCGAACCCGCCGACCGGGACGGTCACCACCGGCGGGACCACGATCCGCAGGACGAACAGACTGATGTACGCGCCGGCAAAGACCATCAGCGCCCGGAGGATCCATGCCAGGCCGAACGTGATGACCGCGAGCATCACGGCCGTCATCACGAGGATGGCGACGACGTAGACGAGACTGTTGACCGGGTTGTCGGGGTCCTCGACGGCCTGGTAGCCCGCCGACTCGAAGGGGCCGACCAGCGCGAGCGCGCCCAGCTGGACGAGGACGAAGATCCCGACGATACCGGCACACGCGACGTACGCCCGTCGCCGCCGGTCCATGGGAGGCCCTCGCGGGCGAGCGGTTTCAGGGTTACGGGACGGGCGCGATGCCTCGCGGCGACCCGGGACCGCGACCTGGCGTTCGAGGGGGCCGTCGACTTCGAGGCCGAACCGGCCGGCGTCGAGTCGGCGTTCCAGCGGGCGACGGACCCCGAGACAGTCGAGGGGGTGGTCCGGCTGTGACTACCACGAGGTGATGGTCACGTCCTTCAGCGGGCGGTCCAGCGGCACCGACACCCGCCCGCCGGTGTAGTGCGAGGCGTAAAAACCCACGAGGACTTCGATCGTCTCGGTCGCGTCCGCCCCGGAAGAGACGTTCTCGGCCCGGCCCTCGACCAGGTCGACGGCGTGGGTGACGGCGTTGTCGAACGACTGCCGGTGGCTGTCGTCGTGGTCGCCGGTCGGCGGTTCTTTCTCTTCGTGGTCGCCCCCCGAGGAGTCCCAGTAGCGCCAGCCGTCCTCGGCGCGGACGAGGCGTCCCTCGGTGCCGTTGATCCGGTGGTGGAACATCGAGACGTCCCGGCGGGCGGTCCCGTCGTAGGTGACGAACGTCCCGGTATCGAGGGTGAAAAAGCCGCCCGTCGCTGCGTCGTCGACGCTGTCGTCGGTGAGGTGTTCGGCGGCCTGGTTCGCGCCGGTGACGTGGCCCGCCACGAGTTCGGCGCGGGCGTCGAGCAGGTACAGCGAGAAGTCGACGACGTGCGTCCCGACGCGCAGCAGTTCCATCGGGCTCCCGGAGGTCATCGACTGCACCTCGCCGACGAGTCCGTCCCGGACCGCCTCGCGCACGGCCTGGTTCTGCCGGAGGAACCGCTGGGAGTGGTTCACGACGAGTTCCACACGTTCGGAATCGCAGGTCTCGACCATCGACTCGGCGTCGGTCACCGAACAGGCGACGGGTTTCTCACACCAGACCACGTCGGGGTCGCCGGCGGTCGCGACGTCCTCGACGTGTTCGCGGTGGAGCATCGAGGGGGTACAGACAGAGACGATGTCCAGGTCCGTCGCCTCGAGCATGGCCTCGTGGCCGAGGTACCGGCCGTCCTCGGGGATGCCCCAGGCCCGGCCGAACCGGTCCAGCGCGTCCTCGTCGATGTCGGCGACGGCGACGAGGTCGACGTCCTCGTTTCGATCGTAACCGCCGGCGTGGCTCGCGGGTTCGGGGTCGGCCCCGATGTCGTCCTCGCTGCCGTCGTAGATGCCCATGCCCGCGACGCCGCCGGTGCCGATGATGCCAGCGCGGTCGGTCATACCGACCGGGCGTCCCCCAGCACAGTCAATCTTCGCCTCGCGGAACCGACCGCCGGAGGTCGTACGGTCGGTTGTCAGTCAGTTCCGGATGTCGTCGAACCGGTCGGTGACATACCGGTAATACTGCCGGCTGTAAGTCTGTCAAGAATTTCGCCGCTCCGGGCTGGCGGATATCTTTACGAAGTTACAGCCGGCAGTACAAGTCGTTCTGACCGACCGTATCAGGCCCGCGCGTCCTCGACGGCCGCGACGAACGCCGCGGCCGAGTCGGCGACGGCGTCCCAGTCCTCGCGCTCGATGGCGTCGTGGTCGACGAGCGCCGAGCCCGCACCCACGGCGACCGCGCCGGCCTCGAAGTAGTCGGCGACGTTGTCGGTGTCGACACCGCCGGTCGGCATGATGGGGATGTCACCGAGGGGGCCCCGGAGCGCGCCGATGTGGTCCGGCCCCACGGTGGAAGCGGGGAACATCTTCAGCATATCGGCGCCGGCGGCCATCGCCCGGTCGGCCTCGGTGGGCGTCATCACGCCCGGGACCGTCACCACGCCCGCGCGGTTGCAGACGTCGATAACGGCCTCGTTGAGATTGGGCGCGAGGACGAACTGCGCGCCGGCCTCGACGACGTTGCGCGCGGCCGCCCCGTCCATCACGGTGCCGGCGCCGACCATCGCGTCCGTGCCTTCGAGCGCGCGGTCGATGGCCGCGATCTTCTCGCTGGCGCGCTTGCCGTCGGCGGTGACCTCCAGGGCTGTCACGCCGCCGTCGTGGATCGCCTCCGCCACGGGGACGATGTCGTCCTCGTCGACCCCCCGGAGGACCGCCGTCACGCCGCTGTCGACGATGCGCTGCTGGATCTCGTGTTTGTGCATACCCCCACTCCGGCGGGCAGGGGCAAAAGGATGACAGTCTCGGCGACGCCGAGGCCGGTCGACGGCGAAATACCGGTAAATCGGTACAATCGACCGGATGAAGCCCCGACGGCCCGGTCGCGGCGGCTGCTGTCCCGGAAACTACGACGGCGACGGGACGGAAGCGGCGACTCCCCGGATAAACACAGACACAGACACAGACGGCGACGGACGCGTTTTTATCGACGGAGGCCCACCTACCGGACATGAACGCAGAGCAGGTGGACGCGCTTGCCGAGGCGGCGGCCGACGGCGTGGAGTTCGACGGCTTCGCCGCGCAAGCGGAGGGCGAGGGATACGTGCTTGCGAGCACCGAGGGCTCGAAGTCCGTCGTCGGGGCCGAGGACTTCCCGGAGCGGGCACGCGACTACGCTGACTACGTCACCAACTGGCACTTCTGGCACGCCGTCGCGCCCCAGGCCGACGACCGGTGGGCGTTCCTCCGCTACCTGGAACGGGCCGACGACCTGGCGGTCCCCGAGCGCTACGCCGAACTCGACGGGAGTCTCGTCCGGACGTGGGGGCAACTCCGGGTCGAAGTCACCGTCGACGAGGACGGCCGCCGGCGCTACGACCTCCGCCACGCCGAGGACGCCGACGCGCCCGCAGCGGGTCTCACCGACCACGAGGACCCCCTCGATGCCCGCGAAATCGCCAAACGCGACGACCGGGAGCGCTACCGCCCGCTCAAGACCGCGCCCACGCTCCGGACGGGCTGGCGCTACCCGGACCTCGGTCCCGCCGAGCTGGTCCGGGCGGTCGATTTCTTCTACCCGGCCTCGGTCGCCAACTGGTACCGCGAGCGGGAGGGTGACCTCGACGTGAGCCACTGGCGCGAGACGGTCGAGCGACAGACGGGCATCTACGGCGTCGTCCGGACCTGGGACCGTGGCGAGGGGCACGAACACGTCGACCGGGTGGCCGAGGCCTGCTGTGTCGACTCCCAGTGTCTCAAGCGTCGCGAGTGGAACTACGACGACGAGACGGACCTGGCCGTTGACGGCGGCGAGGGTGCCTTCCCCTGCCGGGAGCCGTGCTCGCTGGTTATCGCCGCGGCGCGCCAGTGGACGAAACTGGAAGGCGAGCGATCCCGCACCTACGAGTTCGAACTCACGCCGAGCGAGAAAGAACAGGTGGAGGCGATAATCGACGCCGTCGCCGACGGCCGGGCCGACGAGATCCGCGAGGCCGACGTCTCCGACGGCGCCAACCGCTACCGGACGCGGTTCCTGCGCGCCAAGCGCTTCGACGACGACGGCAATCTCTCGGGCGCCCCGACTGACTCCGAGACGGGCGACGATGTCGGATCCGTCGCTGACGAGGCGGGCGACGCGGAGGTCGAGGACGACGAGGAACACGGCTGATACGGTCACAACGACTTACCGGTATGTCGCCGACCGGTTCGACGACATCCGGAACTGACTGACAACCGACCGTATGAGCACCGGCTCGGGTTCCCCGGACCGGGGGACAGTCCGGGGACAGTCCGGGGCAGTCACGACCCGGCGAGGAGGTAGATGGCGACGAGGACGCCGACGAGGACGACGACTGCGCCGGCGACGACGACGGTGCTGTCGACGAGGATAGCGACGCCGCCGGCGGCGAGGACCGCGAGGATGCCGAACGCGAGCACGACCAGTTCGGGGCTGGCGACCGGCGAGGACCCCTGCTCGGGTTCGGGGCCGCTCGGCGGGTCGGCCAGGGACTCGTCGACCTCGACGGTCTCCTCCTCGAAGTCGGGTTCGGAGAGTTCGACGTCGACGTAGCGGGTCTGGGCGCCGTAGGCGGAGGCGACCTTCAGTTTGCCCCGGACGGGCAGTTCCTCGTCGCCGTCGACGCGGACGCGGACGATACGCCGGGTCTCACCGTCGATGAAGTGGTTGGCGGCGTCGATCTCGGCGACCTCCGAGAGCGCGTCGTCCAGGTGGAGGTGGACGTGCAACGAGGTGCCGTGGTTGACGAGTTCGAGGTCGAACGACCCCGTCGTCTCGAAGGAGTCGGGCACCTCGACGGCGTGCAACTCCGCCCGGTTGAGACGAACCGGTAGCCTGTCCGCTGACACACCTCCGAGTGAGCGTGGGCGGTTCAAAAAGGTTCAGGGCCGATCCGGGCGGTTGCCTCCAGCGCGGGGTCCCTACTGCTTATCGCGAGAGATTCGACGATACCCCGCCAGTCCGGTCCGGAGAAACGCTCTCACCCGGTGACCCGACCGAGTCACCGGGAAACGCTCGTGAGAAACACTATACTGGTCGACAGAGGCCCTGATAGATATTCGCCGAGACGCGGCGGGGGGCGAATTCTATCAACCGTTCTGTCGACCAGTATATCAGGCTGGGGCTTCCTCGCGCATGTCCGGCGGGAGGAGGTTCGGGATGCCGTCCTCGATGGGGTAGACCTCCCCGCACTCGGTGCAGGTCAGCGTCCCTTCGAGGATCTCCTCGTCGTCGCGCTCCTCGATCGCGAGTTCGAGTTCGTGTTTGTCCACCGGACAGCAGATGATGTCCATCAGGTCCGCTTTCATGCCCGAAGATCCGGCGCGCCGGGGCAAAAACGTGCCGGAGCCCCGCCGGAATAAGCAGGGATTACCGGAAGCGCAATCATGACAAGTCATAGTTATTTATGAACGAGGGGTCGCTAGCGACCCGTGTCATGGCAGGCACTCGCAGGCGGACGTTCCTCCGCGCCAGCGGAGCGCTGATCGGCGGCATCGCGCTCGGAACGCAGGTAACCGCGGCGACGCGCACGGACCGATTCATCGTCGAGACGAAAGGCAACGCGACGGCGGACGACCTCACCGTCGTCCACGAGTTGCCCGGCGTGAAGTTCGTCGTCGTCGAGGAGACGGAAGACGCCGTCGAGGAATCGGAGGCGGTGAAAGACTACGCACCGGACCTCGACGTCGAACTCGACGACCCGGACCCCAACGCGGACGCGCCGAACGTCGAGGAGACGTCCGTCAGCGACGAACCGTTCTATCCGTTCCAGTGGGACAAGCAGGTCCTCGATGTCTCGACGGCTCACGAAACGGCCAAAGGCGACGGGTCCCGAATCACGATCATCGATTCCGGGGTTGCCGCCAACCACCCGGACCTCGAGGTGAACGAGGGGCTTTCCCGGAACTTCACGGGAGACGGACTCGGAAGCGCGAACCCGGCCGGCGGATACCACGGCACTCACGTGGCCGGTATCGCCGCGGCGAAGACCGACAAGGAGGTCGGTGTGGCCGGGACCGCGCCGGAGACGGACCTTGTGGACTGTCGGGTCTTCTCGGCAACCGGAGGTGCGACGTTCGGCGACATCCTCGCCGCAGTCGTCTACAGCGTCTCGATCGACGCTGACGCCGCGAACCTCTCGCTGGGGGCGTATCCGGTCCCGCGTCGGAGCATCGGATCGTTCTACGGCAAAGTGCTCAACAGCACGATGACCTACGCCAACAAGGAAGGGACGGCGCTCGTCGTCGCCGCGGGGAACGACGCCGCGGACCTCCAGCACGACAAGAACTTCATCAGTCTGCCGAACGAGGGCGCACAGGCAGTGAGCGTCAGCGCGACCGGGCCCATCGGATTCGAGTGGGAGGCGACCACCGTCGGCGACGAGGAGGAACCGCCACAGAGCCCCGCGAATTACACGAACTTCGGGACAAACGCCATCACTGTCGGTGCTCCGGGCGGTGATTCCAGCCCTGCAGGGATCGAGCAGGAAGACGCCAACGGTGCGCCCCCCTGGTACTACGACCTCGTCTTGAACACGATCGCGATACCGACCTACGAAAGCAGCGACGGGAACATCACCGGGATCAAAGACATCAGATACACCTACGGCTGGGTCAGCGGAACGTCGATGGCCGCACCGCAGGTCACCGGCGCCGTCGCGCTGATGAAATCCGCGAACGGGGACCTCAACGCCAACCAGGTCGAATCGATCCTCGAACGGACCGCCAGCGTCCCCGACGGCTTCGAGAAGACCTACTACGGCTCCGGATTCCTCGATCTGGTCGAAGCGGTCGAAAAAGCCCAAGAGAAATCGAAGGAGGACGATGGCAACGACGACGGTAACGGGAACGACAACAGTGGCAACGGCAAGGGTCGCGGAAAATGATCGCAGCGGACGGTCGAAATCAGAACGGCGAGTGGCGAACGACCGTTTCCGTCCGGGCGGGGCCGACGCCGACGGCGTAGACGGGCGTGTCGAGTTCGTCTTCGAGGTATTCGAGGTAGGCACGGGCGTTTTCGGGAAGCGCCTCGTAGCCCGCTTCGGCCGCTTCGCTCCCGTCGAACTCGGGCCAGCCCTCGAACGTGCGGAGGTTGGGCTCACACTCGGCCCAGCGCTCGGTGGTGGGGGGTATCGTCCGGACCGCCTCACCGTCGAGCGTGTAGGAGTGCCCGACTGTCACCTCGTCGAGGCCAGCGAGCGTGTCGATATGGTTGACCGCCAGGCCGGTGAAGCCGCTGGCGCGGGCGGCATGGCGGAGCATCGGGATGTCGAGCCAGCCGACCCGGCGCGGGCGCCCGGTGACGGTGCCGTACTCGTTGCCCGCCTCGCGGATGCGGTGGGCGAGTTCCTCGCTCGCTGTCTCGGGATTCTCGGGGTCACCGTCGTAACCCGGGGTGTCGCCGGGGACCCCCCCGAGTTCGGTGGGCATCGGCCCGCTGCCGACCCGGGTGAGATAGGCCTTGACGATGCCGATCACGTCGCCGTCACCGACGACGTCCGGCGCGAGTCCGGTCCCGGTGGAAGCCCCGCCGGCGGTCGGGTTCGAGGAGGTGACGTAGGGGTAGTTGCCGTGGTCGATGTCGATGATGGTGCCCTGTGCGCCCTCGAACATGACGTTCGCGCCGTCGTCGATGCGGTCGGTGAGGAAGTCGCCGGCGTCGACGAGCATGTCCTCGCGCACCAGGCGCTCGCCGTACTCGCGGTACGCCCCGTGGAGAGCGTCCACGTCGAAAGCGGGGCCAACTCCGTCGGCCCCGTCGTTCGGAGACGGCGACCCCGTCTCTCGCTTCTCCTCCACGTCGACCCCGTAGACCTCCTCGGCGAGGGTTCGTTTGATGGGGACGACGTACTCCAGGCGCTTCCGGAGGACGTCGGGGTCGGTCAGGTCGCCGATGCGGAGGCCGCGGCGGCCGGCCTTGTCCTCGTAGGTGGGGCCGATCCCGCGGCCGGTGGTGCCGACCTCGTCGCCGGTCTCGCTCTTTGCCTCCTCCTCGATGCCGTCGAGCACGCGGTGGTAGGGGAAGATGACGTGGGCGCGACGGGCGACCCGGACGTCGGGGTCGACGCCGCGCTCACGGAGGGCATCGATCTCGTCGAACAAGGTCCGGGGGTTGACGACACAGCCGTTGCCGAGGACGTTCACTTTGCCCCGGACGGCGCCGCTCGGGACCAGCGAGAGTTTGTACTCGGTGCCCTCGTGGACGACGGTGTGGCCGGCGTTGTCGCCGCCCTGGTAGCGAACGACCACGTCGGCGTCGTCGCCGTAAACGTCGACGATGCCACCCTTCCCTTCGTCGCCGAGTTGCGCGCCGACGATCGTGGCAGTCATGCGTTCGGGGTTCCCCCGTCCGGGCTAAACCGATTACGGTCCGACCCTGCCCGGGACGATATCCGCCGCGACCGGAACCGTTGATCCCCCCACGATGATACGGTCGGTTGTACCGATTTATTCCAGATCGAGATCCTCCCACCCTTCGAAATGCTTGAGTCGGATGCGCAACTCGAACTCCGACCATCCACACGTATCTGCGAGGTACCGTGCGAGCTGGCCAAATGCAGAATGATCCAGCATGATACCGCGCTGGCCCTGATCCGCAATGAATGGCAGATCTCGCAGTGCCGCAAACACCTGTTTCGCCTCACCGCCGCGGTGACTCTCGTATGACGCGATTCGTAACAACTCGTCTTGCGTCATTGGTTGCCCGTATCGATGTGTCGCAACGAGCGCCTCGAGAAGGGCACAGGCGAGATCAGTCTGCATACGCGACCGTTCCAGCCGCTTCATAATAAAAACGGTGAATTGAACCACCAATAACGGCGATCCGAAACAACAACCCCATGCACAAGTTTATACACGGGCAGAGAATAGATGTACCATAGCATGAGTACGCCCGATCACGCCGAAGGGGAGGGCTCGGAGCAGAGCACGAAAGAACTCCGCTACGAACATCCGAGTGGCTGGCTGTATCTCATGAAGGATAGCTCCGAGGGCCTTCACCTCATCATCGATACCCTGCTGTCGGCCTCGGACCGTGAATTCACGAAGAGCGAACTGGCTGAAGCAGCAGGTGTCAGTCGCCACACGGTCCGTGCACATCTCGGTACGCTCCTCGAACACGGGATCGTCCAAGCTGTCGCCAATGGGAAGCGCTATCAACTCAATCTCGACAGCCCGGTCACACAGGAGATTTTCGAGTTGAACAGCGCGATCAACGCCGTCGGGGCTGGACACGTGACAATCGAGCGTGATACTGGTACCGTCGTCGACGAATAGGCGACCACTCCGCTGGATCGTGGCTACGTCGATTCTTCTTCCGTGCCATCTGTCAATCCGAACTCCTCTTCTATTGTCGTCCGGTTACCCCCTGTCGGACGCGCTGGGCAGTTCTCCCCGGCGACAGCAACCTTTAAAAGCCTCAAACACAAGTTAACAATTGCCATGATAGACAGGCTTGAGAAGGAAGTAGACATGCTGGAGCGCCAT
>PXRS01000017.1 GCA_003023785.1 Halobacteriales archaeon QS_5_68_33
CTACAATGATCCGGGAATTGACGAGGAATTGCCACCCAGCCCGCTGTCGCCGCCATCGGACTCCCGGGGACTCGAATGGTAGTACTACTGTCTCGACGCGGGGCGTCGGAACCGCTCATACAATTGGTTGTACCGATGTACCGGTATTTCGCCGACCGGTCCGACGAAATCCGGAACTGAGTTACGGCCGACCGTATCACTGTCCAGTCACGCGGTACGCGACAGGAGAGTCTCGAAAGCGACACGAGGACGGAAACGCGGGTTCGCGATCTGTCGCCGTGAAACCCCGTGCAGGAGCGTGAAGCGTCACGTATCGAGGCCGTCAATGAGACTGTCGAGCGTCCGGACATGGTTCTCGAACTTCGTCCGTCCGCTCTCGGTGAGTTCGTACGTTGTCTGTGGCTTTCGATCAACGAACTGTTTTTCAACGCGGACACGCTCGGCGTCTTCCATCTTCTGGAGGTGGCTACTCCGGGAACTCCTGGGGCGGTTCGACGTCGAGCAGTTCGAGGGGCTGGCGCTCGCCGCCGCGGTCGAACACGGCCAGCGAGTCCTCGTTCCACGGCGGGACGGCAACGAATATCAACTCCTTGAAGTCGTCGGTCTGGCGCACGCGGAGTTCGCCATTGGGGTGGGAGACGAACCGTCCCTGGGTCTGGCCGACCGGCGTCCCCAGGTCCATCCCGAAGACGAAGTTGACCGATCCGCCGGCCTCGGGCATGTAGAAGTGGGTGAACACGGGGGTCTCCGGCGGGAGCGACGCCTCGGGGAGTTCCTCGGCCGGCGTGACCGACAGCGAGATGCTCACCTCGTCCGGGTCGGCCTCCTCGGCCGACCGCAACAGGGACTCGGTCAGCCCGCGCGTAGCGTAGACCACGTCCGGTCCTCGGGTCCCCGCGCTAAAAACACCGTCGCCGTCCGGGGGCACGGCGTCATACGGTCGGTTGGAAGTCAATTCCGGAATTCACCCGCCCGGCGAATCGCCGGGAAACAGTTACAACCGACCGTATCAGCCGAGGAATTCCCGGGCGAGACCGGCGTAGTACTGCGGCGCTCGCCTGCGCGACCCGGACACCGCGTCCCGCAGCGCCTCGCTGGCGTCATCGAGAACCCCGGGCCCGTGCCCGACGAGGACGCGCTCGGGCGACAGCCGGGCCAGTTTCCGCGGCGGGAATAGCCGCAGGCCCGGGTGGACGCCCAGCCGCTCGTCGCCGGTGCGAAAGAACGAACTCGTCCCGAGCGCCTCGGGGACCACCAGGGTGTCGGAGTCCTCGCCGTAGAGCGCGGCCTCCTTCCAGAACGGGTTGTCGACTACCGTGTGGACGCCGTACTCGGTCCCCGGCAGTTCCCGCCGGAGGGGTTCGGTGGGGGCGTCGAGTTCGCGGGCCACGCCGTTCATGAACTCCGGGAGGTAGACAGGGACCTCGAATCGGTTGGCGAGTTCGGCGGCGTCGCGCTTGTGCCGGTTGAGCAGGACGACGATTCCGGCGACCCCCCCGCGCTCGTCGAGGAACTCCCCGATGCCATCGAACGCGACCGGGTCCACGAGATAGCGGCCGTCCCCGCTTACCAGCGCGTGGCTCGCGCGCTGGAGGCGCTCGTCGGGATAGGCGATCCAGCCCGTACCGCCGTCGAACTCGTCTATCTCCTGCCAGGCCGCCGCCTGACCGGATCCTTTCATCGGCATACCCCTCCCAGGGCGTGCGCACTGATAAATGTCGAGAAACGCCAGCGACCCCGCCACGCCCGTCGAGGCGGTCACGAGGCTGCGGGTCGTCCACCGGCCGCAGGTCACCTCACGCGGCTGGCGTCGATGGAGACGTCGGGCGGAGTGACGACGAGAAAGCCCCGGAAGTGCATCAGGTCGCCGCCGGCCTCGGAGACATCGCGGGCGAACCCCGCCGCGAGTTCGTTGAGGTCACCTTTGACGTCCAGCACGAGCGTATCGCCTCCGTCGACCACCGCCAGCCACTCCTCGTCGGGCGTCGTCCCGTCGAGCACGCCGAGTACGACCCGGCTGTCTCCCTCCTCGCCGTCCTCGTCGTCTAGTTCCTCCTCGACTGTCTGGAGGTCGAGGTCGATCCCGCTCATACCCGCTCGTCGCCCCCGACCGGCAAAAAGGTGTGTCTGCCGGCGGCCATCGGGGGAAACGGCGAAGCCCACCGGACTCATACGGTCGGTTGTACCGGTTGACCGGTATGTCCCCGACCGGTTCGACGAAATCCGGAACTGATTCACAACCGACCGTATGAGCCTCGGCGGTCGGATCGTAACCCCTTTAGCCGGGTCCACGCTACGGGATGGTGAGTCCGGATAGGGTAGTGGACTATCCTCTTGGCTTGCGGAGCCAGGGACCGGAGTTCGAATCTCCGTCCGGACGCTACATTTTCGCGGACCGAACCACGAGCGACCGCCGTGTCGCTCGCAACGGTCCGCGTTGTGCGTCTAACGGAGATTCGAACAGAGAACTCGCACGCCCGGGAAGCGACCGCAGGGAGCGACCCGGAACGTCTTCACGAGTTCGAATCTCCGTCCGGACGTTTCTCCTGCGAACAGCACGGCGAGCATCGCGTCGTGTGTGCGAGCCACTGTGAGCAGGGCAACAACCAGAGGAGATCCGAGCGGACGAGTCGCAGCGGCCGAGCGAGGTCCTCGAAGCGAACGGCGAAGCCGTGAGCGGAGCGCGACCCTCGGGGAGTAGGACTCATACGGTCGGTTGTAACTGTTTACCGATATTTCGACGACCGGTCCGACGAAACCCGGAACTGATTTATAACCGACTGTATCAGTGTGGCTCTCCCCCTGGGAGTCCCACCGTGTAGAGAACACCGCCGAGGAGACGGCCGTCGGCCTCGACGTCTTCGTCCCGGGGCGGTCGTTCGACTTCTGGACCGACCGGGAGTGACTCGCGGGGCGACCCGGCCGAGCGACCCGTCCGTCGGTCACCGACTGGTTTATTAATTGACAGGGTGAACGGGCGGTATGGACGAACCACTGCAGCGGCGGGCCGAGCGGGTCTTCTGGGAGCGCCACGCCAACCCCAGGAGCGGGTGGTCGCGGACGGTGACGCTCCCCGCGATGGTGTACGCCGTCCACGAGCGGCGGTGGCGACTGCTGGCCGCGGCGCTGGCGTTCACCGCGTTGAATCCGCTGCTCTTTCCGAAACCCGACGACGCCGACGCGTGGATGACGAAGGTCGTTCTCGCAGAGCGGCGGTGGCGCGAGTCCGGGGACGACCTGGGCGCGCTGGGCCTGCTCAACGCCGCGAACGTCCCCGTGACGCTGTACGCCTTCTACGCGGCCTACAGGCGCGATACCGGCGGCGCGACCGTCGCGACGGCGCTCTCGATGACGCTGAAGTTCGCGTTCGTCGCCGCGCTGGTCCGCCGGTACGAGGACGAGATCGACGCCTCATACGGCCGGTTGTAAATCAGTTCCGGTCGCGACCGACGCCGGCGGTGGACTTTTTCCGCTCGCGGCGCCACCGGCGGGCATGGACGCCCACCTCCGGGCAGGGGTCGCCATCTACAACGCGGGACACTACCACGCGGCCCACGACGCCTGGGAGGACCGCTGGCTCGAACTCGAATCCGGGACGCCGGACGAGCGGTTTCTCCACGGCCTCATCCAGTTCACGGCTGCGGTCCACCACGCGCGGAACCGCAACTGGTCGGGCGCGACAGGGCTGGCCGACAGCGGCCGCAGGTACCTCGCCGACCTCCAGCCGGAGCACCGCGGCGCGAACGTCGACGCCGTTCGGACCTACCTCGCCGCGCTCGAGCGCGACCCGGAGCGGATCGAGCGGGGGCCGCCGCCCGCCCTCACCCACGAGGGGACCGCGCTCGGCCTCGGGGACCTGGATTTCGCGGCGACGACCGTCGCCGCCGCGGTGCTCGCGGAGGAACTCGGTTACGACGAGGCGGCCATCGAGCGGGCGGTCGAGTACGCCCGCGCCGACCTGGAGGCCGGCGAGGAGGGCAGTCGGTTCGTGGCGCTGCTGTTCGACTTCGTGCGCGACGACGAGCACCGGGCTGTGGTCGCGCAGCGACTGGCCGAACAGGGCCAGCGCCGGGCCGGCCGGGACGCCGATGTCGGGGGCCTGTTCGAGGAGTAGCCCGGGGAGTTTTCAGGGCGCGACCGCTACCCGCATCCATGTCCGACGACGAGGCCGAACACAACGGAACGGAAGAGGAGGGGACCGACCGCGAAGACGTCGAACTCGAACGGACGACGACGCGCGAGGAGGCGGCGACCTTGCTACACGACCTGGCCGACGGCGTCGCGAGCGGGTCGGTCGCGTTCGACGACGGCGCGGTCGTCGCCGCCGTCCCGGAGAGTCTCGAACTCGAGGTCGAATACGAGCGCGAGGACGACGAGGCCGAGACCGAGGTCGAACTGGAGTGGGGCGTCGACGGCATCGAGGCGGGCAACGGCGCGGCGGACGCCGCCGAAGCGGATGCCGTGGCGGCCGGTGATGTGGACGGGGAAGACGGCGAACCGGCGGCGGACGGGTTGGCGGTCGACGGTCTCGTCGAACCGGCCGATGAAGCGCGGAGTCGCGCGCAGTTCGAACTCTACCGCGACGACGCCGGCGAATGGCGCTGGCGGCTGGTCCACCACAACGGCAACATCATCGCCGACGGCGGCGAGGGCTACAACCGCAAGGAAACCGCCCGGAACGGCCTGGAGAGCGTCAAGCGCAACGCTCCAGGTGCGGAAGTCGTCGAACAGGGGTGATACGGTCGGTTGTACCGATTTACCGGTATTACCGGTATTTCGCCGACCGACTCGACGAAATCCGGAACTGATTGACAACCGACCGTATGAGAGGTCCCCGCCGCGGCCGAGAGGCGGAGTCCGGGCGGCGATGGATTTGAGGGGCAACAGCCCGAAGATCGGGTATGCAACGGAACGTCGGCGGTCGCGACAGACTCGCCCGGACAGTGCTCGCGGTCGTCCTCGCCGTCGCCGCGGTGTGGGCGTTCGGGCGCGGGAACCGAGCCGTGGGCCTCGCCGCCGGACTCGGTGCGGTCGGCGCCGGGTTCAACGCCATCACCTGCTTCTGCGGGGTGAACGCCGCGCTGGGGATCGACACGACAGAATGAACTACACCGTCGAGACGCCCGACGGTCCCGAACGGGGCCTCCGCGTGACCTGCGAGAGCCACGGCCGCTCGGAGGAGTTCGACCCCGGCTACCGGAGCGGCGCGTTCTACTGTCCCGACTGCGGGTACGAGATCGAGGTCACGCTCCGGGACACACACGAGTGGCGGGACCTGGGCGAGTCCTGCTGAACGGCGGGTCTCCGGTCAGTCGACTTTCTCGTCGCCGTCCCACTCGGCGGAGTTGTCCTGTGGGTCGTAGCCCAGCACCTCGCGGGCGCGCTCGATGGAGTAGTACTTGCGGTCGTTGTCGGAGATGCCGTAG
>PXRS01000018.1 GCA_003023785.1 Halobacteriales archaeon QS_5_68_33
AACGACGGCGAGATCAAGAAGGTGATGGCGGTCGTGCGACCGGACAAGCTGGGCGACGTGAAACAGGCCCTGGCGGAGACGGGCGCGCCCTCGCTGACGGTGACGAACGTCTCGGGCCGCGGGTCACAGCCCGCCAAGAAAGGCCAGTGGCGCGGCGAGGAGTACGTCGTCGACCTCCACCAGAAAGTGAAAATCGAGTGCATCGTCGCGGACATCCCCGCCCAGGACGTGGTCGACGCCATCGCCGAGGCCGCACACACGGGCGAACCCGGCGACGGCAAGGTGTTCGTCCTGCCCGTCGAGGCGGCGACACAGGTCCGGACGAGCAAGACCGGCCCGGACGCGGTCTGAGAGCGCAATGTCGGCACGGATCGACGATATCGACGCCAAACTGCTCCGGGCACTCCTCGCCGACGGGCGCGCCAGCGCGAGCGACCTCGCCGAGGCCGCCGACGTCGCCACCTCGACGGCGACAAAGCGGCTCGGCGACCTCGAGGACGACGGCGTCGTCGAGGGCTACCAGCCCGACGTCGACTACGGCGCGTTCGGCCACGACGTGACGGCCGTCTTCCGCCTGGACGTCGATGGCGAGGGACTGGCCGACGTGGTCGGCGACCTGCGCGAGACCGGCCGGATGGTCGGCGTCTACGAGGTGACCGGTACCGACGACGTCGTCGCCATCGGCAAGTTCGCCTCCACCGACGCGATGAACGCCCAGATCAAGGAACTGGTCACCCACGAGCACGTCCGCTCGGCCACGACCGACGTCGTCCTCGACACCGTCTGCGAGCACGAACCGCCGCCCGTGGACTCCTCCGGGTAAGCCCACGTTTTCGGGATGTAGAGCGTCCGAAACGAGTTTCGGCTGGATCGAACGGATCCCGACCGGACGCCGTCCGGGCCAGCGCGTCGGCTCTGTCCGGTGTCACAGCCGTTCGAGCACCGCGTCGGCGTCGTAGTTGAGCGTCAGTTCGCGGGTGCGGCCCCGTCCCTCGACGTCGGCGTAGGGGGCCTCGATGATGCCCAGCTGGTCGAGTTTGTTCGTGATCTCGGAGTAGCGGGTGTAACCCAGGTCGGTGCGGTCGTTGAACGCGTCGTAGATGTCGCCGGCGCGCTTGCCGTCGTGTTCGGCGATCACCGCCAGCAGGGCGCTCTCGGACTCGGAGAGCTCCTGCAACCGCCGTGAGAGGTGGACGTACTTGGACTTGTCGTAGGCCGCCTCGACGTCCTCGCGCTCGACCTCGCGGCTGGCGCGCATCTCCGCGTTCAGCCCCGCACGCCGGAGCAGGTCGATGCCCACGCGCAGGTCCCCGCCCTGGTCCTCGGTGCACTCGGCGACCCGGTCCAGCACCGGCGCCGTGATGACGCCCTCGTGGAAGCCGCGGTCGACCCGCTCCTGGAGGATGTCGACGATCTCGGGCTGGTCGTACTTCGGGAAGTAGACGTCCTCGGGGCGGAAGACGCTCTGGACCCGCGTGTCGAGTTCCTCGATGACGTCCAGGTCCAGGTCCGAGGAGATACAGATGACGCCGATGCGAGCGCCGCCCTGCTCCTCGTGGGCGCGCAACAGCGAGTAGAGCGTGTCGGAGGCCTCGTCCTCGTAGAAGAGGTAGTTGACGTCGTCCAGCGCCACCGCGAGCACCTCGTCGCGCTCGACGAGGCGGTCGGTGATCTGGGAGAAGAGCTTCTTGAACGAGATGCCCGAGGAGGGCGGTTCGTAGTCGAAGACGCCCTCGAACAGCCGCGAGAACACCGAGTACCGGGTGGAGTTGACCTGGCAGTTGACCCGGACGGCCGCCACGTCGGTCCGGGCGCGCAACTCCCCGAACAGCTTCTGGACGGCGGTGGTCTTGCCGGTCCCGGGCGGGCCGCGCGCGACGACGTTCAGCGGCCGGGACCCCCGGACCGCGGGACGGAGCGCGTACTTCAGGTTCTCCATCTGCGTCTCCCGGTGGAGAAACGTCTCCGGGACGTAGTCGATCTCGAAGACGTGCTCGTCGCGGAACACCGACTCGTCCCACGACAGCATCCCCTCCTCGGGGTCGTCGGTCATCACTTTCACCACGCCTCGCGCGCCACTTAACCGTTTGTCTACCGCGGTGGAAGTGAGTTTCCAAGAGCGTTCGCCGGATTCGTGTAGGTATGAGCACCGACGACGCCGACGAGTCCGGGAACGACACACCCGGGGCCGCCGACGGCGGGCGGTTCGGCGCGCTGCCGGACCAGTACGACCCCGACGCGGTCGAGGACCGCGTGTTCGACCACTGGGCGGAGACGAACGCCTACGAGCGGACCGTCGAGCACCACGCCGACGACCCCGACTACTTCTTCGTCGACGGCCCGCCCTACACCTCCGGCGCGGCCCACATGGGGACGACCTGGAACAAGGTCCTCAAGGACTGTTACATCCGCTATCTCCGAATGCGGGGCTACGACGTCACCGACCGGCCGGGCTACGACATGCACGGCCTCCCCATCGAGACGAAAGTCGAGGAGCGACTGGGCTTCGAGAACAAGAAGGACATCGAGGAATTCGGCGAGGACGCCTTCATCGAGGAGTGCAAGGAGTACGCCAACGAGCAACTGGCGGGCCTCCAGGCGGATTTCAAATCGTTCGGCGTCTGGATGGACTGGGACGACCCCTACAGGACCGTCGCTCCCGAGTACGTGGAGGCGGCGTGGTGGGGCTTCGAACACGCCCACGAGCGCGGCCTGGTCGAACAGGGCCAGCGGTCCATCTCGCAGTGCCCGCGTTGCGAGACGGCCATCGCCAACAACGAGGTCGAGTACGAGGACGTCGAGGACCCCTCCGTCTACGTGAAATTCGACCTCCAGGAGCGAGCGGGGTCGCTCGTCATCTGGACCACGACCCCCTGGACCATCCCCGCCAACACGTTCGTCGCGGTCGACGAGGACGGCTCCTACGTCGGCGTCGACGCTTGGAAGGACGGCGAGCGCGAGGCGCGAAGCGCCTCGGACAGGGCGAGCGGCGACGAGCCGCGAGCCAAAGAACGCCTCTACGTCGCCGAACCGAAGGTCGAGGAGGTGCTCTCGGCGGGCCGCTACGAGGACTACGAGGTCGTCGAGGAACTGACCGGCGCGGACCTCGTGGGCTGGACCTACGACCACCCGCTCCGCGAGGAAGTCCCCGACGCCCCGGGCGGCGGCGACAACGACTTCGACGGCGCGCTGGAGGTCTACACCGCCGACTACGTCGAGACGGAGGGCGAGGGCACCGGTCTCGTCCACTCCGCGCCCGGCCACGGTGAGGAGGACTTCGAGCGCGGCCGCGAACTCGCCCTGGACATCTTCTGTCCGGTCGGCGCCGACGGCGTCTACGACCACCGCGCGGGCGCCTACGCCGACCAGTACGTCACGGACGCCGACCGGGCGATCATCGACGACCTGGCGGCGAACGGGGCGCTGCTGGCGGAGGAGACCACGACTCACAGCTACGGTCACTGCTGGCGGTGTGACACGGGTATCGTCCAGATCGTCACCGACCAGTGGTTCATCACGATCACCGACATCAAGGACGAACTCCTGGCGAACATCGAGGACAGCGAGTGGCACCCCCAGTGGGCCCGCGACAACCGCTTCCGCGACTTCGTCGAGGACGCCCCCGACTGGAACGTCTCCCGCCAGCGCTACTGGGGCGTCCCGATCCCCATCTGGATCCCCGCCCGGGAGGCGGGGGACGGGTCCAACGGCGGTGACCCAGTCGAGTGGAGCGGCGACATGGCCGACGCCATCGTGGTCGGCGACCGCGAGGACCTCGCCGCCCGCGTCGACCAGGACATCGACCCTGACACTGTCGACCTGCACAAGGACACCGTCGACGACCTCACGATCACGGAGGACGGCATCATCCACGAGCGCGTCCCCGACGTGTTCGACGTCTGGCTGGACTCGTCGGTGGCGACCTGGGGCACGCTCGACTACCCGGAGGACGACAGCCGCTTCGACGACCTGTGGCCGGCCGACCTCATCATGGAAGCCCACGACCAGACCCGCGGGTGGTTCTGGTCGCAACTCGGGATGGGGACCGCGGCGCTGGGCGAGATCCCCTACGACCGGGTGCTGATGCACGGCTACGCCAACATGCCCGACGGCCGCGGCATGTCCAAGTCCAAGGGGATCTTCGTCGACCCCCACGAGGTCATCGAGAAACACGGCGTCGACCCGATGCGGCTGTTCCTGCTCTCGGTCACGCCCCAGGGCGAGGACATGAACTTCTCCTGGGAGGAAACCCAGGAGATGCAGCGCCGCCTCAACATCCTCTGGAACGTCGCCCGCTTCCCGTTGCCGTACATGCGCACGGACGGCTTTGACCCCCAGGAGACGACCGTCGAGGACGTCGAGGCGGACCTCGAACTCGTCGACGAGTGGGTGCTCTCGCGGCTCCAGACCACGAAAGCGGAGATGACCACGGCCATGGACGAGTTCGAGAACGACGAGGCCATCGACGCGCTCATCGAGTTCGTCGTCGAGGACGTCTCCCGCTTCTACGTCCAGGTCGTCCGCGAGCGCATGTGGGAGGAGAGCGACTCCGCCTCAAAACGGGCCGCCTACGCCACGCTCTACCGCGTCCTGGCGGAGGTCGCCGCCCTCTTCGCCCCCTTTGCCCCGTTCGTCGCCGAGGAGGTCTACGGCGCCCTGACCGGCGAGGCGGGCCACCCGACGGTCCACATGTGCGACTGGCCCGAACCCGACGACCGCTACCGGCAGGTCGGCCTGGAGGAGGACGTCGCGGCCGTCCGGGCCATCGAGGAGGCGGGGTCGAACGCCCGCCAGCAGGCCGAACGCAAGCTCCGGTGGCCGGTCAAGCGGGTCGTCGTCGACGTCGACGAGGATCCCGGCGACCTCGCCGGCACCGTCGCACTCCGCGAGGACCTGCTGGCCGACCGCCTCAACGCCCGCCGGGTCGAGGTGGTCGACCCCGACGAGCAGTGGGGCGAACTCACCTACGCCGCCGAGGCGGACATGAGCCTCCTCGGACCGGCGTTCGGCGACGACGCCGGCCGGATCATGGGCGCGCTCAACGACGCCCGCGTCGCCGAACCGACCGTCGCGGCGCTGGAGGGCGCCGTCGCCGACGCGCTCGGCGAGTCCGTCTCGCTCGACGCGGAGATGGTCGAGTTCGTCCGGCACACCCCCGAGGGCGTCGCCGGCGCGGAGTTCGAGGCGCTGGACGGCGAGGGCGTCGTCTACGTCGACACGGCGCTCACCGCGGACATCGAGTCCGAGGGCTACGCCCGCGAGGTGATCCGGCGCGTCCAGGAGATGCGCAAGGAACTCGACCTGGCGATGGACGCCGAGATCCGCCTGGAGTACGACGTGAAAGACGACCGCGTGGCCGGCCTCGTCGCCGAACACGAGGACCTGATCGTCGAGGAAGTGCGGGCGACAGCGGTCGACGCGGTCTCGGACGGCCACCGCAAGACCTGGGAGGTCGAGGGCATCGAGGTTGAGATCGCGATCGAGGAACTCGCGGCGGCTGAAGCGTCGGACTGATACTGTGATGCGGTCGGTCTTTTCTCCCGCAGGCAGTTATCGTCGCCGGAACCCTCACCGCTCGGGTATCCTCGCTCACTGCGTTCGCTCACGGCTCGCACTGCTCGCCGTTCGCATCGAGGCGCTCACTTCGTTCGCGCCTCGCGTTCGCTGCGGGTACCCTCGCGGCAAAAACGCGGGCGAAAAAGCGGCCGCTCACTCCGTTCGCGGCCGTGAACCGCGCCTCGCTCCACTCGGCGCGGATGCCCCATTCACCGCTCGGGGTGCGTCGGCGCGTCGAATCCCCCCCGGACCAGCGGCTTCGCGATGTGCCGGCGGGCACACGGCGGCACCTCGTACCACCCCGGTTCGAGGTCCCGTTCGACGGGCCGCTCGACCTTCCCGGGGGCGCTGGTCCCACAGTCCCGGCAGCGGTAACCCTGGTCGGCGCCAGCGGAGGCCATCGACCGCCCGCAGTCGGGGCAGTCCGGCGTCGCTCGCTCGCTCGTCACCGGCTCCCGGACGGCGAACTTCTCCAGTTTGAGCGTCCCGTCGCTCACCTCGCCACAGACCGTCAGCCGGTCGCCGACCCGGAGCGCCCGGACCCGGTCGCGGAAGCGCTTTGTCGGCTCGAACGCCGCACACTCGGTCTCGCCGGTGTCGTCACCGAGTTCGAAGAAGACGTGGCCGCCCTCCCGCGTCTCGGGCGCGCCGGCGACGCACCCGTCGACCCGAAACGACCCTCCCTCGCGGAGGTCGCTCACCCTCCCGGCGGACCGCAGGTGGGCATCGGTTCCCTGGTTCGTGACGAACAATGCCCGTCGGGCGACCGGCTCGGCATCGATGGCCGCCGCGACCCGCCGGACGGCGTCGGCGTCGTCGCCGCGGATCCCGTGGAGGACCGGACAGGGCGTCCGCGGGACGCAGAGGGGATAGCCCTCGCCGCGGTCGACGGTGTCCCACACCGCGGGGTAGCCCTCGTCGGCGGCCACACGGACGCTCTCGCGGTCGACCTCGCGGTCGGTCCCCCAGCGCTCGCGCTCGCGATAGGAGATCCGCTCGTAGGTCCAGTCGTCGAACGCCCGCCACGCGCCGACCGCGGCGAGCGCACCCACCCGTCCCCGGCCGTTCCCGGCGTGGGCCGTCTCGTAGTTCGCGTTCGCGGCGAGGGCCACAGCCTCGTCGGCGTCGAGCAACTCGCGGACGGCCCGGCGCGCGAACGCCGCGACCGCGTCGGGAACCTCCCCGGGACGTCCGGGAGCGACAACCACGCCCGGATTCGTCCGCGGGTCGTCGGTTTCGGCCAGGGCGAGGTGGTCGCTGGCGAGGTCGAGCGCCCGGTCGACCGGGAGGTCGGTGTGGAGGGCCAGCGCGGCGTTGCCCCGCGTCTTGTGTTCGACGGCGGGGTTCAGCCGGACGAGGAGGCGGCGCTCGACGGACCCGCCCGCCGCCCGGACGGCGTCGGCGAGCGTGGCCGCGACGTAGGTCGTACACATCCCCCGCTCGCGGGAATCCGTGTCGTCGAGGCCGATGACGGTCACACCGGTCATTGCTCGCTGGCGGGCAAACGGGTTTCGGACGGGACCGGCACGTTTCCGGCGCGGATCCAGTAGAAGAGCGACACGCGATCCGCACGTAACAACACCTATCGACGCCGATCCGGGCGTCGGAACTAAGCCGCCGGGAGACAATTCGTATATCAATCTATCGGCGGCTGGGACGAAAACGCGGCGCAGGGGAGTTCTACGGGTGGCACAACGCCTATATGGGGTCACGTACTTATGTTCCCGTATGTCACGGTCGGCACTGGTCGAGAACGTTACCGCGATGTTGACGGACGCGGGCTTCGTGGTGAGCGACCGGTGTGCGATCCGGCCCAAGAGTTTCGACGTCGCCGCGCGGCGCGGCGAGGACGTGTTGCTGGTGAAGATCCTGGGGAACATCGACGCCTTCGACGCGCACACCGGCGCCGAGATGCGTCGCCTGGGGGAGTACCTGCGAGCGACGCCCATCGTCATCGGCCTGCGGACCCGCGACGAGGAACTCAAGCCCGGCGTGACCTACTTCCGACACGGGGTGCCCGTGCTCTCGCCCGACACCGCCATGGACCTCTTCGTCGAGGAGGTCCCGCCGCTCATCTACGCGGCGCCCGGCGGCCTCTACGTCAACATCGACAGCGAGGTCCTGGAGGACGCCCGGGAGAAACGGGACTGGTCGCTCGGTCGCCTCGCGAACGAACTCGGCGTCTCCCGGCGGACCGTCTCGAAGTACGAGGACGGCATGGATGGCTCGGTCGAGGTGGCGGCCAAACTCGAGGAGCTGTTCGACGCACCCCTGACGGCGCCGGTCGACGTCCTCGAGGGCGCCGAGGACGTCCGTGAGGACGAACCCACGCCCGAGGACCCCGACGTCGACCCCGAGAACGAACCCATCGTCGCCGTCCTCACGCGGGTCGGGTTCGACGTCCACCCCACCTCGCGGGCGCCCTTCGAGACGGTCAGCGAGAACGAACGCCCCGAGGAGGACGTCCTCACGGGCCACTCGGAACTGACCGAGACCGCCGAGAAACGCGCCCGCATCATGTCCTCGGTCGGCCGGGTGACCCGCACCCGCTCGGTGTACGTTGTCGACCGGGCCACCCGCGACTCCGTCGAGGGCACCGCCATCATCGAGGAAGGCGAGATGGAGGACATCAGCGCCGCCGACGAACTCCGGGACATGATCCTCGACCGCGCCGGCAACTTCGAGGAACCCGCCTGACACGGTCGGTCGTAACCGTTTCCCGGTGATTCACCGGACGTCCGGCGAATCCCGGAAATGACTGACAACCGACCGTATGCCCCCCGGCGTCACCCGCCGCGCGTCTCCCTCCTCCAGCGTCCGACCGCCGACAGCGCACCCGCCGCGACCAGCGCGAGGAGAGTCGCCACCGGACCGAACCCGGGACCGGTCCCGCCGGAGGCGTCCACGGCCGTGTCGGGAGGTTCGCGCGCCCCGCCGACGCGGAGTTCGCCGGCCTCGACGCCATCGACTGTGACGGTGCCCTCCGTGGCGGGGAACTCGACCGTGACCACGCCCCGCTCTCCGGGGTCGAGCCGCACGGTCCGGGTCGCGACCGGTTCGCCGTCGACCCGGACGGTGAGTTCACGGCTCGCCGGTTCGTCCCCGGGGTTGACCACCGTCGCCCGGACCGACCCGTTGAACCCGGCCCGCGGGCGGAGGACGGTTCGACGGTAACCGTTCCCGCGGTCAGCGACCCGATACCGACCTCGTGGGTCCCGGGGTCGGTGAACTCCCGGACGAACTCGATCCGGCCGGACTCGCCCGGTTCCAGGCGGATCCTCTGCGAGGCGACGGTGTTGTCGCCGACCTGGAGGCCCGCCACGTAGGTCCCGACCTCGTCACCCTCGTTCGAGACGATGGCCGAGACGTTGACCGGCTCTCCCGCCGTCGGTGACGTGTCGTTGAACGAGACCGCCTGCACGACGAAGTTCGAGTCCGGCGTCGACGCTCGGGTCGGCGCGGGCGTCTCCGCCGCCGCTGCCGTCACTGTCGCCGTCCCCGTCGGCGACGGCGCACTCGTCGACGTTTCCGTCGCGGTCGGGGTTTCAGTGGGCGAGGCCGTCGTGGCGGGGGCCGACGTCGGCGTCGGTGTCGGCGTCGGACTCGCTGTCGGCGAAGGCGTCGTGGTGGGGGTCGACGCGGGAGCCGATGTCGGTGTGGCTGTCGGGGTCGGACTCGGCGTTGCGGTTGGAGTCGGCGGGGGGGTCGAGGTCGGCGTGAGTGTTGGTGTCGGTGTCGGCGTCGGAGTCGGGGTTGGCGTCGGAGTTAAAGTTGGGCTGGGGGTCGGGGTAGGTGTTGCTGTCGGCGTCGGACTGGGGGTCGGGGTCAGCGTGGGTGTGGGCGAAGGGGTTGCAGTCGGGGTTAGCGTCGGCGTCGGAGTCGGAGTTGGCGTTGACGTCGGGCTAGGTGTCGGTGTCGGCGTTGGTGTCGGAGTCGAGGTTGGCGTTGACGTTGGGCTGGGTGTTGGGCTGGGGGTCGGTGTCGGTGTCGACGTCGGCGTTGGGCTAGGTGTTGGCGTCGGCGTCGGAGTTGGTGTTGGTGTCAGCGTCGGTGTCGGCGTTGAGCTAGGTGTTGGCGTCGACGTTGGGCTGGGGGTCGGGGTCGGCGTGGGCGTTGGCGAAGGGGTTGCAGTCGGGGTCGGTGTTGGAGCGGGTGTTGGCGTGGGACTCGGTGTCGGGCTAGGTGTCGGAGTGGGGGTAGACGTCGGCGTTCGGGATGTCGGCGGCGGTTGCGATACCGTCACCGTCAGTGTGGAAGTCGGGGTCGGCGTATTGGCAGCGACTGCCGCGCTGTCGGTCGTGGCGGCACCTCCCGGTAATACCAGGACACAGACAAATATCGCCACCACCACGTACAGTACCGCGAGCGGACGCATTGATCACAACCGCGGTGACGGAAAAATTGTTACTCGGGTCCAAACGGCGGTAACGTTGGCTTGTCGGGATCACCGGGGACGCCCTCGTTCGGTCGGTCCGTCCGGCGTGACGACGGGGACGCTGTCCCGGACTGCGTGGGCGAAAAATAACGGAAAATAAACACGTCGGCCAATCCATTTGCCGGTCGCCTTCGAGGGTGGGGCATGGCGACCCACCGCGCGAACTACGCGCTCGTCACCGTCCTCGAACAGTTGGGCCCGAGCGCCGACGCGCTCGACGTGCCCTGGGCCGACTTCGCCGGCGACCGCTCGTCGGTCGGCGAGTTCGCCGCCCCCGCCGGGGCGACCGACGTCTACGTCGAACTCCAGGCCTACGACGTCGGCGCGTTCGGCCACGAGATACTTCTCAACGGCGACCCGCTGACCGGGTTCGACGTCCCGCCGGCGGAGGGATGGCAGTACTGGATGGACGCTGTCACCGAACAGGAACTGCGGACGGGCGAGAACACGCTCCGGATCCGCCGGGACACCGACACCGACGACGCCTTTGCCGTCGGCAACGTCGTCGTGAACTGGCGCGAACCCGCCGAGTGAGCGAGCGAAGCTACCGGTCCCGCCGCCACAGGAGCGCGGCGAGCGCGGCGAGCGCGGCGACACCTGTCCCGGCGCCGAACCCGGGTCCGGTCGCCTCCGTCTCCGTCCCCTCTGACGGCGGGCCCGAGTTCTCCTCACCGACGCGGAGTTCGCCGGCCTCGACGCCCTCGACGGTGACGGTGCCCTCCGTGGCGGGGAACTCGACCGTGACCTCGCGACGCCGGTCGGGCTCGAGCGTCACCTCGCGGGTCGCGACGGGGTCGCCGTCGACCCGCACGGTGAGTTCACGGCTCGCACGCTCGTCGTCGCGATTCGCGACGGTGACCCGGACCGACCCGTTGAACCCGGATCTGACCCAGGAGTAGACCGACGTCGCGTCGATGACGGCGATGCCCTCGTCCGTCGGGGTCCCGGCCGCCGTCGGAGTCCCCGTCGTGGTCGCTTCCGTGCCGGTGTCCCGCTCGACGGTGACTGTCCCCGCCGTGACGGACCCGATGCCCACTTCGCGGGTCCCCGTGTCGTCGAACGACCACACGAACTCGACCTCGTCGATCTCGCCCGCGTCGAGACCGACCTCCCGCGAGTCGACCACCTCGCCGTCGACCCGCAGCGCTATCGTGCGCGTCCCCGAGCGGTCGCCCTCGTTCCAGACGAGCGCCGTGACGCTCACCGGCTCTCCCACCGTCGGTGACGTGTCGTTGAACGAGACCGCCTGCACGGCGAGCTGCGAAGCCGGCGTGCCGGCCGGTGTGGGCGTCGCCGTCGGACTCCGCGTCGGCGTGGCCGTTTCTGTTTCCGTGGCCGTTTCTGTTTCCGTGGGCGTTTCAGTTTCCGTGGGCGTGGCTGTGGGCGTCGCAGTTTCGGTGGGTGAGTCCGTGGCGGTGGCCGTCGCCGTTTCGGTCGGTGTGGGTGTCGCCGTCGGCGTCTGACCGAGTATTGGAGTCGGCGTGGCAGTCGGCGTTGCTGTTGACGTGGCTGTCGGCGTAGCGGTCGGCGTCGATGTGGACGTCGGCGTAGCGGTCGGCGTTGCTGTTGACGTGGCTGTCGTTATGGACGTTTCGATCGGTGTGTCCGGTATGGGCGTGTTCGCGGCCACGGCCGTTCCGCCGTTCTCCGTCAGTGTCCCGGGGAGCGTTCCGGCGCTGAAAACGAGGGCCGTCACCAGGGCGAGTGACGCGAGCTTACGCATTGGCAATACGCTCGCCCTCGACACAATTGTTACACGCTCCCAACTGGCGGAGTAAAAGGTCCCTTATTACCCGGCAGAGAAGCAAAAACCCGACAGAATCGCGGAGCCGTGGGACGTTCCCCGTTTCGGGTGCAGAGACCCCTCTCGGCGTCGAACGTCCGCTCCTCGTTCCCGTCCGGGGGGTTCATACTGCCGGCTGTAACTTCGTGAGGATCGAAATTCTTGACAGACTTACAGCCGGCAGTATCACTCCAGGTCGAAGCGGTCGTTGGTCATCACCGTGTGCCAGGCCTCGACGAAGTCCTCGACGAACTGCTCCTCGCCGTCATCGGCGGCGTAGACCTCCGAGATGGCCCGGAGCCGGTCGTGGGACCCGAAGATGAGGTCGAAGCGGGTCGCCGCCCACTCGCGGTCGCCGGTCTCGCGGTCGTACCCGTGGTAGACGTCGGCGGACCCGTCGGCTTCCTCCCACTCGTACCGCATGTCGAGCAGGTTCGTGAAGAAGTCGTTGCTGAGGGTTCCGGGGTCGTCGGTGAGCACGCCCAGTTCCCTGTCCTGGTATGTCGCACCCAGCGTTCGCATGCCGCCGACGAGGGCCGTCATCTCCGCGGGCGTCAGGTCCAGCAGGTCGGCCCTGTCGACGAGTTGCTCCTCCGGTTTCCGGTCCAGGCCGTCGCCGAGGTAGTTGCGGAAGCCGTCGGCCGCGGGTTCGAGCGCCTCGAAGGACTCCTCGTCGGTCCACTCGGCCTCGGCGTCGACCCGACCCGGCTCGAACGGCACCTCGATGTCGTGGCCGGCGTCGGCCGCCGCCTCCTCGATGGCCGTGTTCCCGCCCAGGACGATCAGGTCGGCGAGCGCGACGCGCGTCCCGTCCGAGCGGGACTCGTTGAACTCGGCCTGGATCGACTCGTAGGTCTCCAGGACCGTCTCCAGTTCGGCCGGCTCGTTGACCGCCCAGCTGCGCTGGGGCTCCAGCCGGACCCGGGCGCCGTTGGCGCCGCCGCGCTTGTCGCTGTCGCGGTAGGTCGAGGCCGACGCCCACGCGGTCCTGACCAGTTGCTGGCGGGTCAGCTCGGAGTCGAGGATTTCAGATTTGAGCTGCTCGGCCGCGTCCTCGTCGACGGGCTGGAAGTCCCGGTCCGGGAGCGGGTCCTGCCAGACCATCGTCTCGTCGGGCACTTCGGGGCCGAGGAACCGCTCGGGCGGGCCCATGTCGCGGTGGATCAGCTTGTACCAGGCCTTCGCGAAGGCGTCGAGGAACTCCATCGGGTTGGCCTGGAACTCCTCGATGACCGCCCGGAACTCGGGGTCGCGCTTGAGCGCGACGTCGGTTGTCAGCATCATCGGCGTCTGCTCCCCGTCGCCGTGTGCCTCCGGCGCGGCGTCGACCGCGTCCGCGTCCTCGGGCCGCCACTGCCAGGAACCGCCGGGGCCCTGGTGGGGTTCCCACTCGTGGTCGAGCAGGTTGTCGAGGTAGGAGGTGTCCCACATCGTCGGCGTGCTGTTCCAGGGACCCTCGATGCCGCTGGTGATCGTGTCGTCGCCCATCCCGGAGCCGTACTCGCCCTCCCAGCCCAGGCCCATGTCCTCGATGGGCGCGGCCGCCGGCTCGGACCCGACGTGTTCCTCGGGCTCGGCGGCGCCGTGGACCTTCCCGAACGTGTGCCCGCCGGCGATGAGCGCGGCCGTCTCCCTGTCGTCCATCGCCATGCGGCTGAACGACTGGCGGATCCGGTCGGCCGACCACTCGGGGTCGGGTTCGCCCTCCGGCCCCTCGGGGTTGACGTAGATGAGCCCCATCACGGTCGCGCCGAGCGGGTCCGAGAGGAGGTCCGCCTCGTCGAAGCGGTCCCAGGTCTCCATCTCCTTTTCGGGCCCCCAGTCGACGGCCTCGTCGGGCTCGAACTCGTCCTCGCGGCCGCCGGCAAAGCCGAAGGTGTCGAAGCCCATCGATTCCATGGCGACGTTGCCCGCGAGCACGATCAGGTCGGCCCACGAGAGCTTCCGGCCGTACTTCCGCTTGACCGGCCAGAGCAGCCGGCGCGCCTTGTCGAGGTTGGCGTTGTCGGGCCAGCTGGAAAGCGGCGCGAACCGCTGTGTGCCGCCCGCGGCACCGCCGCGGCCGTCCGTCGTCCGGTAGGTCCCGGCGCTGTGCCAGGCCATCCGGATCATCAGCGGCCCGTAGTGGCCGTAGTCGGCCGGCCACCAGTCCCGGGAGGTCGTCAGGGCGTCCTCGATGTCGGCTTTCACTTCGTCCAAATCGAGCGACTCGAACGCCGCTCCGTAGTCGAAGTCTGCCTCGTACGGCCCGGCGTCGTGAGCGTTCTGGTCGAGGATCGCCAGGTTCAGCCGGTTCGGCCACCACTCCAGATTGGACTTGCCCATGTGTAAATTACTGCGGTTTTCGCCTATTAAGATTGTCTGATCGGGAAACGAAGTTTCCGCTGCCGACGCCGAGTTTATCGAATCCGAAACGGTTGCCCGCAAGCGACACACATCCCGCCCGCGACGGGGGCCGGCGGCATCGGTCCGTCCCGGCGGCCGCGGGCGACCGCCCGCGGGGGTCGACCCGGAAGCTACCGTTTAGCTCCCGTACTCTCGCTCCAGGTACGCGACGATGTCGTCGGACTCGGGCATACCCTCGACCCCGTTGTCCCTGTCGACGAGGACGGGGACGCCGGTCTGGCCGCTGACCGCCTCGACCTCGGTGCGTTCGGAGTGCGAGCGAGGCACCATGTGGGACTCGTACTCCAGGCCGAGTTCGTCGAGTTTCTTCGTGACCTTCGCGCAATAGGGACAGCCTTCGAGTTCGTACAGTTCCAGGTTCGGCATCGGTCCCCGGTAGGGGACGGAGCCGGAAGAGGCGTTCGGTCGCGTGTATCGACGGTGCGGAGACGGTGGGAGCGATATCGGGACGCGGTCGGCGAAATACCGGTAAACCGGTACAACCGACCGCATCACTCCGCGAGGAAGTCAGGTTCGAGGCGCTTTTCCGCACGCTCCCCGCGGAGGTGGGCGCGGAACTCGTCGGGACCGACGTCGCGGGCCTCGTCCTCGTTGCGGTCGCGAACCGAGACGGTGCCGGCGTCGCGCTCGTCGGGGCCGACGATGAGCATGTACGGCAGGTTGTCGTCGTGGCCGGCGCGGATCTTCCGCTGGAGGGTGTCGTCGCCCGTCGCGACCGAAACGCGGAAGCCGTCGGCTTCGAGGTCGTCGGCGATCTCGTGGGCGTAGTCGAAGACGTCCTCGTTCAGGGGGAGCACCCGCACCTGCTCGGGGGCGAGCCACAGCGGGAAGCGACCGGCGAAGTGCTCGACCGCGACGCCCATGAACCGCTCGAACGACCCCAGTAGCGCGCGGTGGATCATCACCGGGCGGTGTTCCTCGTTGTCCTCGCCGACGTAGGTCAGGTCGAGGCGCTCGGGGATGTTGAAGTCGACCTGGACGGTCCCGATGGTCCACTCCCGGCCGATGGCGTCGCGGGCGTCGAGGCCGATCTTCGGGCCGTAGAAGGCCGCCTCGCCGTCCTCGACGTCGTAGTCGAGCCCCTGGGACTCCAGTGCCGTCCGGAGCGCGTCGGTGGCCTGTTCCCAGATCTCGTCGCTCCCGACGGCGTTGTCGCCCTCGGTTTCGAGCTTGTAGAGCACCTCCAGCCCGAACTGGCTGTAGATGTCCTCGATGACGGTGAGCGTGTTGACGATCTCCGCTTCGAGCTGGTCGGGGCGGACGAACGCGTGGCCGTCGTCCTGCGTGAGCCCGCGGACGCGCAACAGGCCCGAGAGCTCGCCGGACTGCTCGTTGCGGTAGACGGTCCCGAACTCGGAGAACCGGACCGGCAGATCCCGGTACGAGCGGGTCTCGTCGCCGTAGATGTACGCGTGGTTCGCGCAGTTCATCGGCTTGAGCCCGTACTCGGTGTCGTCCTGGTCCCACGCGAACATCTCGCCTTCCTCCTTGAAGGCGTCGTAGTGGCCCGTGGGCTTCCAGAGGCCGGCCTTGTTCAGTTCGGGCGTCCACACCTCGTCGTAGCCGAGTTCGTCGTTCTTGGCCCGGATGTACTCCTCGAGTTCCCGGCGCATCGTCATCCCGTCGGGGTGGTAGTGCGCACAGCCGGGCGAGTGGTCGGGCACCGAGAAGAGGTCCATCTCGCGACCGATCTTGCGGTGGTCGCGCTCGGCGGCTTTCCGGCGCCGTTCGAGGAACTCCTCGAGTTCCTCCTCGGTGCGGAAGGCCGTCCCGTAGACGCGGGTCAGCGTCTCGTTGTCCTCGTCGCCGCGCCAGTACGACGCCGATATCTCCAGCAGGGCGAACCCGCCGATCTCGCCCGTCGAGTCGACGTGTGGCCCCTGACAGAGGTCCGAGAACTCCCCCTGCTCGTAGAAGGAGACGGGGTCGCTCCCGGCGGCTTCGGTTTCCAGGATCTCCCGTTTGAACGGGTTGTCGTCGTACCGCTCGACGGCCTCGTCGCGGTCGAGTTTCGTCTGCTCGATGGGCAGGTCCTCCTCGATGATCTCGTGAGCCGCTTCCTCGATGGCTTCGAGGTCGTCCTCGTCGAGGTCGACACCCGTGACGTCGTAGTAGAAGCCCTCGTCGGTCCAGGGGCCGATGGTGAGTTTCGCGTCGGGATGGAGACGCTGGAGCGCCTGGGCGAACACGTGGGCCGCCGAGTGCCGGAGGACCTCCAGGTACTCGTCGGCCGAGGGAGTGACGATCTCGACCGCCGCGCCGTCGTAGACCTCAGCCTCCTTGGCGACGAGGTCGCCGTCGAGGATGCCGGCGACGGTGTCGTCGCCGAGACCGGGGCCGATCTCGTAGGCCACACCCTCGACTGTGGTGCCCGACGGGACGTCGAGCGTGCTTCCATCGGGCAGTTCCACCGTGACGGTCGTCTCCTGTCGTGACATGGGTAGTTGGGCCAGGCGTCGCTTCCCGTGAGCGGTCGGCGAGCGCGAGAACGTGGCAGGAACTGATCACGGGGCACGAGGCCCGCCTGTAAAGCAGTCACCTGCCATCGTGGACGCTCATAGCGTGCTCCGCTACAAAAACATTGTGAGAACCCGTCAGCGTCCCACACACGGGCCGTCGCTGGGATGACCGTTCGTCACACAACTGTCGAACTGATACACGTATCGGGCGACTCCCGTCGACACCAGGGATCGGGCGGACAATTATCACGGTCATATCTGGAACATCACGTTCGCGTGGCGGGCGGCGGCCGGATCGTCATTTCCCGTCGTCCACGTCGACGTCGACGTCTGCAGGTGCGTCGGCGAGCAGTTCGTCGGCAGTCACCAGCGAGCGGAGTTCGAGGTCGTGCTCGGCGAGGTTCGCCGTCGCGCCCTCCTGGCGGTCGACGACCACGAACACGCGCCGGACCGTCGCGCCGGCCTCCCGGAGTGCTTCGGCGGCGTCGATGGCGCTCCGGCCCGTCGTGGCGATATCCTCGATGACGACGACCTCCTCGCCCGCCTCGAAGTCACCCTCGACGCGGTTCCCGGTGCCGTACTCTTTCTGTTGCTTGCGGACGATGACGTAGGGCGTCCCGGTCTCGACGCTGGTCGCCGCGACCAGCGGGACTGCGCCGAGTGCGACCCCGCCCAGGGTCGTCCCCTCGGCGTCCAGGTCCGCGATCAGGTCGCCGAAGGCCTCGGCGACGAGCGCCAGACACCCGGGGCTGGTCTCGAAGACGTACTTGTCGACGTAGTAGTTCGAGGTGCCGCCGTGGGAGAGTTCGAACTCGCCGAACTTCACCGCGTCTGCGTCCCGCAACGCGTCGATGAGCGTCCCCGTGTCCATGTCCGAACCTGGCGGGCCCGCCGCTTATGGATTCGGATGTCCGGGCGGGCGGTTCTCTCGACGACCTCGCCGGTTCGGACCGGCGCGGGGACGAGCCGCCCGTCCCCGGTTCGGAACCACTAACAGACCTGGCCGCGCAGTGGAGGTATGGAGCTGTTCGGGTCCAGCGGGATACGGGGCGTCGTCACGGCGGAGTTCGGCCCGGACGACGCGCTCGCGGTGGCGCAGGCGGCCGGGGCCGAACTGGGCGCCGACCGGGTCGCCGTCGCGCGTGACACCCGCGTCACCGGCCGGATGCTCGTCGACGCCGCCGCCAGCGGGTTCGCCAGCGTCGGCGTCTCGGTCGACCGCCTGGGCACCCTCGCGACGCCCGGCCTGCAGGCCTACTGCGAGTCGACGGGGTCGAACTCCCCCGCGACCGCCTCGAAGCCGTCGAGGCGCGCCTGTTCGACGGCGACGACAGCCCGGTCGGCTGGGAACGGACCGGCGAGACCCGCCGGGTCGAGGACGCCCGCGAGCGGTACGTCACGGACCTGCTCGCCGCGACCGACGTCGACGCGGTCGCCCGGGCGGACCTGACGGTCGCGCTCGACCCCGGTCACGGCGCGGGGTCGCTGACCAGTCCCGATTTCTTCCGGGAACTGGGCTGTTCGGTCCGGACGATCAACGCCCAGCCGGACGGCAACTTCCCGGGCCGGGACCCCGAACCGGTCGCCGGCTCCCTGACGGACCTCCAGCGGTTCGTCCGCGCGACCGACGCCGACCTCGGGGTCGCCCACGACGGCGACGCCGACCGGGCCATCTTCGTCGGCGAGGGCGGCGACCTCCTGGCCGGCGACGCGACGTTCGCGGCGCTGGCCGCGGCGGAACTCGCGGCCGGCGATACCGTCGTCTCGGCGGTCAACGCCTCCCAGCGCCTCGTCGACGCCGCCGAGGCCGCCGGCGCCGACCTCTCGCTGACGCCCATCGGGAGCACCTACATCGTCACGCGGATCCGCGAACTCGATGCGGCGGGCGAGACGGTCCCGGTCGCCGGCGAGGGCAACGGCGGCGTCATCTTCCCCCGGTACCGGGTCGCTCGCGACGGCGCCTACACCGCCGCGCGGTTCCTCGAGTTGCTCGCCGATGCCGACGCGCCCGCGAGCGAGGCCGTCGCCGCCTACGACGGCTACGAGAACGTCCGTCGGAACCTCGCCTACGAGAACGAGGACGAGCGCGAGGCGATGGTCGACGCCCTCGAACGGACCGCCCGCGCGGCCGACGCCGACCTCACTACGATCGATGGCTACCGGCTGGACTACGGCGACGCCTGGGTACTCGCCCGCCCCTCCGGGACGGAACCGGTCGTTCGCGTCTACGCCGAGGCCAGGACCGCCGACCGGGCGCGCGAACTCGCCGACGGGATGGTCGAGGCCGCCGAGAACGTGGCGGAGTAACGCGGCCGAGCGGGCCGACCGGACGCAGTCCTACTCCCGGGGATGCTCGTCGAGCGCCTCGTCGAGACGCTCGCGTTCCGCCCGGGCCGTCTCCAGTGCCGCGCGCACGGCGCCCGAGGCGAGGCGCTCGCGCTCGTCGGCGCCGAGTTGTGCCCGGGCCCGTGCGCTCTCCCGGAGGTGCCCGTAGTCCGTCTCGCGCGGCAACGCCCTGACCTCGCGGAGCGCGACGAGCGGGTCCGACTCACCGTCCTCGACGAACCGCGCGACGACGCTTTCGAGTTCGCGACAGCGGTACGCCAGCAGGTCGGCCGGCGGCGGCGGCCACGCCACGGTCAGCGGGTCGGCGTCGAGCCGCCGGAGGAAGGTCCGGTGGGTGGCGACGTTGCGCTTCAGGGCGTCCGGGTCGGCCACGTAGTGGTCGAGTTTCGACCGCGAGTACTCCGCGTACTGGAGCAGCTCGGGGATCGGTTCCGTCCCGGGTTCGTGGGTCTCGACGTACTCGCGCAGGTCCTCGGGCGGCGACCGAAAGTCCACGAGGGGGTACGCTTCGGTCTTCGCGAGCCACGCCAACACCGTGCGGACGCCCGCCTCGTCGGTGAACTCGTCGAAGGCGCCGGTGACGCGGTCGTTGTACCGCTCGATGCGGTCGCGCAGTCGCTCGACCGGCGCGTCGAGGTCCGCCTCGCCGAGTCGCTGGAGGCGTTCGAGGTCCGCGACCCGCTCGGCGAGTTCGTCCCGGCGTTGCTCGACCGCCCGGCGAGCCTCCCGGTAGTCCTCGCGAGCCTCGCGGCGCTCCCGGAGGCGGTCGACGTCCTCGCGGACCGGTTCGAGGCGCTCGCGGACGCGCCGCCAGTCGGACTCGGTGAGGCGGCGCTGCTGGAGCAGGTCGTCGACGCCCTCGAAGGCGTCGCGGCGGCGCGACTCCTCCGGCAACCCCTCGGTGAACTCGGCGACTTTCCCCTGGAACTCGATGAACGTCCCGAAATCGCCGTCGCCGGTCACCCGCTCCTCGTAGCGGTCGAACAGCGC
The DNA here is from genome assembly GCA_003023785.1 of Halobacteriales archaeon QS_5_68_33. GTDB lineage: Archaea > Halobacteriota > Halobacteria > Halobacteriales > Haloarculaceae > QS-5-68-33. The sequence goes on from PXRS01000018.1 coordinate 19,976, forward strand.
CGTCAGTTCGTCGTACCGGTCCGAGAGCGTCTCGAGTTCGCTCTCCCCGACGGCCGCGACGCGGTCGCGGGCCCGCCGGAGGCTCTCCCGGGCGGCCTGGAGGTCGGCGACGAGCGCCTCGGCGTCGGGCGCGCCGCTCGTTCGGGGGCGGGCGGTGTCACTCATAGACGTCGTCGGGGTCGAAGACCCGCTCGCCGACGGTCTCGCCGTCGAGGGTGCGGTGGAAACACGATTCGAAGCCGGTGTGACAGGCGCCGCCCTCCTGGTCGACCAGGTAGAGCAGGGCGTCGCCGTCGCAGTCGACGCGGACCTCCTCGACGCGCTGGACGTGGCCGCTGGTCTCGCCCTTCTGCCAGAGTTCGTCGCGACTGCGCGAGTAGTAGTGGGCGAGGCCCGTCTCGCGGGTCCGGTCGAGCGCCTCCCGCGTGACGTACGCGAGCATGAGCACGTCCCCCGTGCCGGCGTCCTGTGCCACCGCCGGCACGCGAGCGTGCTCGTCGAACGCGAGGTCGACGGTGTCGGCGTCGACGTGGGCGACATCGCCGTCTCCGTGGGCGTCGGTCATACCACCAGCCTCGGCACTCGCCCCGATAGGTCTTTTGTCACGACGGCCCGACGGGTGCCGGCACGAATACCGGGCCGACAGTTTAAATTCCGGGCAGTCCAACGACGGGCCATGATCGGGTACCGCGTCAGGCGCTTCCTGGCGGCCTGGCGCGAGCAGAGCCGGCGGGTGCGGGCCTTCCTCGCGTGGAACGCGGCGAACACGCTGGCCGCGTTCGCGCTCCTCCTGTCGTCGTTTTTCCTGCTCGCCGTCCTCGGCCGGCCCGGGTTCCAGCGAACGGTCCTCTTCGGCTACATCGTCGTCGCCGTCGTCTGGCTCGTCTCGGTGTTCGCCATCGGCCCCGCCTACGAGCGACTCGTCCCGCCCGAGAAACGGGGCCGATGAGCCGGGTCCGGCAGACCGGGTCAGACGGTCGGTTGTAACCGCCAGTCCGGTCCGGAGAAACGCTGTCAGGTCAAAAGCGAGACAGCCGAGACGAGCAGGTCGCCGTAGACCAGGCTCATCACGAGTCCCAGGAACATCGGGACGATGAACGGCAACCCCGGCGAGACCCACACCACGTTCTCGGCGACGAGCACCTCCAGGCCGTCGCGGAGTTTCTCCGGGGTCGTCCCGTAGGCGTCGCCCTCGATGTCGTCGAGGAACGCCTCGGCGCCCCACGGGTCTGTCTCCGTCTCGCTCTCCGTTTCCGTGGCGTTCCCGGTCTCGACGCTCTCGTCGTCCGGCCCTTCGCGGTCCTCAGTTCCGCCGTCCGTCCCGCCGTCGGTCACGGCGTCGGTGGCCGGGTCCGGGGTGTCCTCGGGTTCGATAGCCCCGTCGCCGGGGGGATTCGGGTCGGCGGGGAGGCTTTCGGGGTCGCGATAGGTCGCGGGACCCTCGCGCAGGTCCACCAGCGTGCAACCGCGCCAGCGCAGATACATCCGCAGCGCGTCGAGGTCGAGGCCGCGGCGGACGAACCCCTCGGGCGTTTCCATGAGCGAGCCGTACTCGCCGGTGACCTCGCTCGCGCGGACGGGCTTGCCGAGGAGCATCGCCCGCCCGACGTGGCCCCGGAGGGCGTTCCGGAGGGCGACGCCGAGCGGGTAGGTCGCGCCGACGACGACGGTGTTGGTGAGCACCGTCAGCGAGAAGACGCCGATGGTCGGGCGGGTCAGCGGCAGCGACGCCGTCGGGAGGATGTACTCCGGGAAGGTGGGAAAGAGGACCGCGAGGACGATCAGCGCCTTGGCGTCGGCGCCGCCGAAGCCGCCGAACCAGTAGAAGAGGTAGCCGATCGGTGCGACGAGCCCCAGCGAGAGGGCGACGCGGACGAAAAAGAACTCGCGGGCGGGGTCGCCGCCCGTGACGTCACCGGTCAGGATCCGCCAGCAGTCCCAGACGACCAGGGCGATGCCGAGCGCCGCGAGCGGGAGCCACGTCCGGTTGGGGACGCGGCGGGTCCTGACGTCGCGGTAAGCGGCCCACCCGAAGACGGGGACCGCGACGAGTCGCAACAGGTCGGCCGGCGGGCTCTCTGTCAGGGGCGTGACCAGCCAGTCGGCGGCGGAGGCGAACACACAGGAGAGGGCGCGAGCAGGGAATTAATCGTTTCGGCGCGAGAACCGGCGACTGTCGAGCGGTCGAACGGTCGACGGTCGAGAGAGGGAGGACCGGTCTCATCACGTGCCTGTGTCCGACAGCATCGGGAACCGGGAGCACTTTACTACACAGGACGTACACGGAGCATGGTAGACTGGACGGAGAAGCACCGGCCGTCGTCGCTGGCCGAACTCCGGGGCAACGACAAGGCGCGCGACGCCCTCCGGGAGTGGGCCGATACCTGGGCAGACCACCGCGAGGCGGTCGTCCTCCACGGGTCGCCCGGCGTCGGCAAGACCTCCGCCGCCCACGCGCTTGCCGGGGACGAGGGGTGGCCGACCATCGAACTCAACGCCTCCGACTCCCGCACGAAAGACGTCATCGAACGCGTCGCCGGCGAGGCCGCCAAGTCCGGGACGCTCACCGCGGGCGGGAGCGGCCGACGCCTCGTCGTCCTGGACGAGGCCGACAACCTCCACGGCAACGTCGACCGGGGCGGCACCCGCGCGATCACCTCGCTGGTCAAGGAGGCCGACCAGCCCGTGATCCTCATCGCAAACGAGTTCTACGAGATGTCGAACGGTCTCCGGAGCGCCTGCCAGGACATCGAGTTCCGGGACGTCGGCAAGCGCTCCATCGTGCCCGTCCTCCGGGACCTGTGTCGCCAGGAGGACATCGAGTTCGAGGACGCCGCCTTGGACCGGATCGCCGAGATGAACAGCGGCGACCTCCGGGGGGCGGTCAAGGACCTCCAGGCGCTGGCCGAGGGCCGCGAGTCCATCGCCGCCGAGGACGTCGTCACGGGCGAGCGCGACCGGACGAAGGGCGTGTTCGATTACCTCGACACCGTGATCAAGGAGGCCGGCGCGCAGGAGGCCCTGGAAGCGTCCTACGACGTCGACGAGACGCCGGACGACCTCATCAACTGGATCGAGGACAACGTGCCCAAGGACTACGAGGGCGAGGAACTCGCGGTCGCCTACGAGTTCCTGGCCAATGCCGACCGCTGGCTCGGGCGGGTCCGCGAGACGCAGAACTACACGTTCTGGCGCTACGCGGGCGACAACATGACTGCGGGCGTCGCGGCGGCCCGCCGGAAACCCAAGGGCGGGTGGACCCGCTACGGCCCGCCGAGTTACTGGTCGAAACTCGGGCGCACCAGCGGCACGCGGGACACCCGCGATCACGTCGCCCGACAGGTCGCCGAGGAAAACGGGGTCAGCATGTCCACGGCCCGCCGGGAGGTCATGCCCCACCTCGCGGTCATGACCCACCACTGCAAGAACCGCGAGCTGACGGTGGCGATGGCCGCTCGCTACGACCTGGAGGAGACACACGTTTCCTTCATCACCGGCAGCGGCGAGGACACCAACAAGGTCCGGTCCATCGTCGAGGATGCCCAGGCCCTGCGGGAGGAACTCGCCGTCGAGCACGGTGGGGGCGCGTTCGAGGGCGGCAGTACCGACGGTGAGACGCCCGAGGAGGCGGGAGCAGACGACGAGGAAACTGTGGACGAGGACGCGGAGGACGGCGATGCCGACGCCGACACCGACGAATCGGTCTCACAGGCGTCGCTCGACGGGGGTGCGAGCAGTGGGGAAGGAGACGCCGAAGCGGACGGCGAGGCGGCCGAGGCGGACGACGACCCGGCGGAGGACGAACAGCAGTCGGGGCTGTCCGATTTCACGTGAGCGCGAAAACGACCCGCGTTCTCGCGGAGCGGCGGTCATACCGATTACTGTAGCGATTTACCGGTACGACCGCACGACTGCATGCGGTCGATCCGGAACAGACTTACAGTAATCCGTATCAGTCGTCGGCGCGGGCGCCGGCGCCGGTCTCGACGGCCGCATCCGCGTCGGCTTCGGTCGCCGACTCGACGCTCGACTCCTCGAAACTCCAGGCGGTCGCGGCGACGAGCGAGACGAGGATGGTCAGGGCGGCGGCGTGGTGGGCGACCTGTGCGAGGACGCCGAAGTTGAAAACGGTGTTGGCGCCCAGCAGCACCTGAACCGGCAACACCGCGAGCGCGACGGCGCTGGCGTACCTGGTGCGACGCTCGTGGTCGCCTCGCCAGGCGGCGACGGCCGTCCCGAGGATGGCGAAGCCGGTCACCATGGCGACGAAGCGGTGGAACCACTCGATGAAACTCGGCCAGTTGGCGGGGAACAGGCCGAACACGGCGCCGTCACACAGCGGCCAGCGCCCCGCACAGGCCAGGCCGGCGCCCATCGCGCCGGTGTAGACGCCCAGCAGGATCAGGCCGAACGTCAACCCCGTCGTCCCGAGCACGAGATGACGAAAGCGGAAGTCCATGTTCGCCCGTTGGGAGCGCGTCGTATTCAGTCCCCGGAATCGTTCCCGGATCCTGCGAATCGAGGCGTCGCCGTTCGCGTCCCGGTTTCGACCTCCTCGCTCGCCGAAACTCGCTCGCGATCCCCCCGCAGTTCGATTCGTCAGACGGCGAAGGCGGTATCGTCGTCTGACTGAACGCGAAGCTTTTTTTCGGTCCCGGCCGCCGTCCCGGTATGGGACTCGACGAGGACGCGCTGGAGTATCACCGGACGGAACCGCCCGGGAAGATCGAGATCTCGACCACCAAGCCGACCAACACTCAGCGGGACCTCCAGCTGGCGTACTCGCCGGGGGTCGCGGCGCCTTGCCGGCGCATCAGCGAGAACCCCGACGACGCCTACGAGTACACGACCAAGGCCAACATGGTCGGCGTCGTCTCGAACGGTACCGCGGTGCTCGGACTCGGTGACATCGGTGCCCAGGCCTCCAAGCCCGTCATGGAGGGCAAGGGCGTCCTCTTCAAGCGGTTCGCCGACATCGACGTCTTCGACATCGAACTCGACGAACACGACACCGACGCGTTCATCGACGCCGTCGCGGCGATGGAACCGACCTTCGGCGGGGTCAACCTGGAGGACATCAGCGCGCCCGAGTGCTTCCGGATGGAGGCCGAGTTGCGCGAGCGGATGGACGTCCCCGTGTTCCACGACGACCAGCACGGCACCGCCATCATCTCCGGCGCGGCGCTGATCAACGCCGCCGACCTGACGGGCAAGGCCCTGGAGGACATGCGGATCGTCTTCTCCGGCGCGGGGGCCAGCGCCATCGCCACCGCCCGCTTTTATGTCTCGCTGGGCGCCAAAAAGGGGAACATCCTGATGTGTGACTCCTCGGGGATCGTCACCGAGGAGCGCGCCGCGGCGGGCGACGTCAACGAGTACAAGCAGGAGTTCGCCCGCGACGTCCCCGAGGGGGACCTGGCCGACGCGATGGCGGACGCCGACGTGTTCGTCGGCCTCTCGGTCGGCGGCATCGTCGACGGGGAGATGGTCCGGTCGATGAACGAGAACCCGGTCATCTTCGCGATGGCCAACCCCGACCCCGAGATCGACTACGAGGCCGCGAAATCCGCCCGCGAGGACACGGTCATCATGGGAACCGGCCGCTCCGATTACCCCAATCAGGTCAACAACGTGCTCGGGTTCCCGTTCATCTTCCGCGGGGCGCTGGACGTGCGCGCGACCGACATCGACGAGGAGATGAAACTCGCCGCCGCGGAGGCCCTCGCGGAGTTGGCCCGTCAGGACGTCCCCGACGAGGTGGTCAAAGCCTACGGCGACCAGCCCCTGCAGTACGGGCCCGAGTACATCATCCCGAAACCGGTCGACCCGCGGGTGCTCTTCCAGGTCGCGCCCGCCGTCGCGAAGGCGGCCATCGAGTCGGGCGCGGCGCGCGAGGAACTCGATACCGACGCCTACGTCGAGCGCCTGGAGGCACGTCTCGGCAAGTCCCGCGAGATGATGCGGGTCGTCCTCAACAAGGCGAAAAACGACCCCAAGCGCCTCGCGCTGGCGGAGGGCACCGACGAGAAGATGATCCGCGCCGCCTTCCAGATCCAGGAGCAGGGCATCGCCAACTCCGTCCTCGTCGGCGACGCCGACGAGATCCGCGCCACGACGAACCGGCTCGGCCTGGAGTTCGACCCGGAGGTCGTCGACCCCGAGGCGGGCGACTACGGGGAGTACGCCGAGCGGCTTCACGAGTTGCGCCGGCGCAAGGGGATCACCCGCAGCGAGGCCGCGGAACTCGTCGAGAACGACACCAACTACCTCGCGAGCGTCATGGTCGAACAGGACGACGCCGACGCGATGCTCACCGGCCTCACCCACCACTACCCCTCCGCGTTGCGCCCGCCCCTCGAGGTCATCGGCACGGCGCCCGAGGCCGACTACGCCGCGGGGGTGTACATGCTGACCTTCCGCAACCGCGTCGTGTTCTGTGCCGACGCGACCGTCAACCTGGACCCCGACGCGGACGTCCTCTCGGAGGTCACCAAACACACGGCGAACCTCGCGCGCGATTTCAACGTCGACCCGCGGGCAGCACTGCTCTCGTACTCGAACTTCGGCAGCGTCGAGAACCGGGGGACCGCGAAACTCCGGGACGCCGTGGCCGACCTCCACGACGACCCCGAGGTGGACTTCCCGGTCGACGGCGAGATGCAGGCCGACACCGCGCTCGTCGAGGACATCCTCGGGGGGACCTACGACTTCGCCGAGCTGGAGGACCCGGCGAACGTCCTCGTGTTCCCGAACCTCGAGGCCGGCAACATCGGCTACAAACTCCTCCAGCGCCTCGGCGGTGCCGAGGCCATCGGCCCGATGCTCGTCGGCATGGACAAACCCGTCCACGTTCTCCAGCGCGGCGACGAAGTCAAGGACATCGTGAACCTGGCGGGGGTCGCTGTCGTCGACGCACAACAGCAGGAGGAATAAACCGTTACAAGACCGTATCATACGGTCGGTTGTAACGATTTACCGGTATTTCGTCGACCGATTCGACGAAATCCGGAAATGATTTACAACCGACCGTATCAGTCGCTGGCGCCGCCGCGGTCCGCGCGGGAGGGCGGCGGGTAGCCGTTGTCCCCCGCAGTGGACGAGCCCGGGAGGACACAGCGGTCGGGTTCATCGTTGACGTGGGCGTACTCGTCGGGGACGTTGGCGAGGGGGTGGGCGGGGTTGTGCCCGCTGGGGATGCGAGCGGCGCGCAGTTCCGCGAAGTCGCGGATGCGCGTCCGGATGCCCCGCCAGTGGAGACCGGTCGCGTGGGGTACTGACACCGGGTGTGCGGGCTCGAAGCCGGGGTCACGTCCCGCGAGCACGGTAGCGTTGACGTTCCCGGCCAGGTCGTCGTGGTCGATGAGGACGCCGACGCGGGCGTCGTCGGGCGCGCGCTCGGCGAGCACGTCCAGCCCGAGGTGTAACGCCCGGTATTCGGCGACGTTGTTGTCGGGCGTCTCGTTCGGGACCGAGAGCCGTGTGACGCGCTCGCCGTCACGTGTCTCTATCACGACGCCGAGCCCGCCGTTGGGGTCGTTCCCGCCACGGGGATCCCTGTAGGAGCCGTCGGTGGCGAGGTAGAAGTCGCGGTGGTGTGTGCGGGGCGGGTGGGCGATATGGGGCGTCGGTGCCTCGTCGAACAGGTCGCGCAACGTCGGCCGACCGTAAGCGGCCATGGTCCCGATTGGCGGTCCGCGAATTTAAACATGTGGGCCGGCACGAACGCTACGACCGCTCGACGGTCCGGGAGTCCCCGCCGGGACCGGCCGTCGCTGGTCGGCCGCCCGACGGGTCCCCGCCCGGTTCGCGTCTGCCGACAGGAATCGACCGGAGACGAAAGTTTGAGGCCGGATCGAACCGAGGTGTGGGCGTGTCCCGCTACCGGAACCTCGGGCTCTTCCTCGGCCTCGCGGCCGTCTGGGGGTCGGCGTTCATGGCGATCAAGGCGGGCCTCTCGGAGTTTCCGCCCGTGTTGTTCGCGGCGCTTCGCTACGACATCGCGGGCGTGTTCATGCTCGCCTATGCCGCCGTGCGGGCCGACCGGTGGCTGCCGGCCGACCGCCGCCAGTGGGCGGCCGTCGGCGTCGGCGCGGCGCTGCTCATCGCCGCCTATCACGCCTTCCTGTTCGTCGGCGAGCAGTCGACGACCAGCGCCGCCGCCGCCGTCGTCGTCAGCCTCTCGCCGGTGTTGACGACGCTGTTCGCCCGCGTCCTCCTGCCGGACGAGCGCCTGTCGGTCGTCGGCGTCGTCGGCGCGCTACTGGGGCTGGCCGGCGTGGCGGCCGTCGCCAGCCCCGACCCCTCGCAGTTGCTCGCCGAGGGCGTCGTCGCTAACTTCCTGGTCTTTCTCGCGGCCCTCTCGTTCGCGCTGGGGAGCGTTCTGACGACGCGGTTCGACTCCGGCCTCGAACACGAGACGATGGAGGCGTGGTCGATGATCGGCGGCGCCCTCCTGATGCACGTCGTGAGCCTCGGACTCGGCGAGTCGCTCGCGTCAGTGACGTGGTCCCCCCGGGCGCTGTGGGCGCTCGGATACCTCTCGCTGGGCGCCAGCGCCGCCGGCTTCCTGGTCTATTTCACGCTGCTCGAACGCCTGGGCCCGATCGAGATCAACCTCGTCTCCTACGTCGCGCCGCTTTTCGCCGCGCTCTCGGGGTTTCTCGTGCTCGGCGAGGTGGTCGACGCCTGGACCGGCGTCGGGTTCGTTCTGATCTTCGTCGGCTTCGTCCTGATAAAGCGACGGGCCATCCGCCAGGAACTCCCGCGCGCGACCGGCGCGCTCACCGGCGACGACGGGGACTGGTCGGACCGGTGACCGACTGGAGGGGGCCGGCGGCCGGTCCGGAGACGGTCAACCCCGGTAGTAGGGGTGACCGACGAGGAGGGCGACGACGTTCAGCCCGAGAAGGGCCAGGAAGGCCGTCGCCGTGCTCTGTGAGGAGAGGCCTGTCAGGAAGAGGAGCGGGAGGTAGAGGAAGGGGAGGGCGATCGCAGCCCAGAACGCCGCCGCCGTCACCGGGGTTACGACGGTGGCCCGGACGCTCCCGAGGGCCGACTTCGACTCCGATTCCGATGCCGTGGTCGTGAGGTCAGTCAGTCTCGTTGCCATACGGGGATACCTTCTACCTACCACATACACACGTGCTATCTTAATACCGAGAGAGGGTTGGCGTCATTTCACCACGTTTCACGCTCGCGGCGCACCTACGAGACCTTTTACGAACGGACGAGACGCGCCGAGATGTTTTATCGCCCCCTCTCAGACCGTTTCTCCGGTCGGGCATTCCGGCGGTCGCTCGGCCGTCTGTGTGAGGAAGCGCGTCGACGCGTGCCGGCGGAGAATCGACCGATTACTTTCGGGCCCACAGCCTGTGGGGTCACGTCCGTCGCCGGGGGTGCCCCGAGAGCGTCAGCCCAGCAGCGAGACGTCGACGGTGACCGGGCCTGCGGCGGTCTCGATGTTCGCCCGCTCGACGACGTGGTCGACGAGTCGTTTGCGCCATACCTCTAGCGCCTCGCGGTGGCGCTCGTGGTGGCGCTCGACGGTGTACTCGATGTCAGGGTCGGCCCGCAGCGCGTCCTCTGTGTCATCGGGGCGCGGATAGGCCGGCGCCGACTCGGAGAGCAGCGCCCGCGGGTCGACGTGGACCGACATGTCGTCGTCGCCGGCGGGGGCGTGGATTCGCGCCCGCATCCGGCCGCTGAACGGCGGCGTTACGCGCAACACCACCTGCTCGCCGCGCTGGTGTCGGCTTTCCACCGCCGCGACCAGGTCCTCCGCGGTGACCACCAGCGACCGGATCACGCTCGGGTCTGCCTCGTCCCCGCTCATCTACTCGCCACTCGGCGCCCGCCGCTCTAAAACGGCGCTGTCGAGTCGTCGGCTTCGGCCGCGTCGCTGTCCTCGCGTTCGAGCGGCCCGTCCCATGCTTCGAGGCCGCCGGCGAGACTCTCCACCGGGCCGTCGACGCCCCGGTAGGAGCCGACCAGGCGGGCGGCCTGGACGCTGGCCTCGCCATGCGGGCAGACCGTCACGACGCGGTCGACGCCGTCGAGTTCCTCGACGCGGTCCGTGAGTTCGGGCGCCGGGATGTTCTCGCTGCCGGGGATGTACCCCCGGGCGAACGCGCCGGGGTTGCGGATGTCCACGACCCGGAGGTCCGGGTTCTCCGCGCCGGTTTCGTCGAGCAGCGTTCGCAGTTCGTCGGGGGAGATCTCGCCGTCCATCGACAGTCCCTGGGCGCCGCGGAGTGAAATCTCCGTCGGACCTCGACGACCGTCGGGGCCAGCCTGTCGGCCCGGCCAGCGCCGCGGCGTCGTCGACCGATACGACGGACGCGTCGCTCCGTTCCGGGTCGTCGTCGCTCATAGGTACCCCTCCGAGGCCGCGACCGCCAGCGGCGTCACCTGGGAACCGTGGACGACATCGGCGTCGAGCGCCGCGTCAAGCGCGTCGTCGACCGGGACTGTGTAGACGGTTATCCGCTCGCCCGGGTCGCGGTCCGGGTCCCCTTTCGACAGTCCCTCGGCGAGACAGACCGTACAGTCCATCCGGACCCACTGCTCGGGTCGATAGGTCAGGAGTTCGGTGAGGTCGTCGGCGCGGTAGCCGGTCTCCTCACGGAGTTCCCGCCGTGCGGCTTCCGCCGGGGTCTCCCCCTCGTGTAGACCGCCGGCGGGACAGCCCAGCGTCCTCCCCCCGAGTTGCGGTTCGTACTCCTCGACGAGGACCACCTCGTCGTCGGTGATGGCGACAACGGCGACGACGTCGTCGGGGTCGATCCAGTAGTACCGGGAACGGGCGCCGCCCGGTCGCTCGACCACGTCATACCCGGCAGCGAAGTGCTCGTTTTCGTACTCGACGATGGTTTCGATGACCGTCCAGTGCTCGCCCGCAGTCACAACAGGCCCTCCTCGCGCGCGAGGAGGATCCCCTCGATGGTGGCGTCGTTGGCGGGTTCGCGCCGCGCCACGTCGAGCGCGTCCTCGATGGGCACCGTGCGCACCGAGAGGAACTCGTTGTCGTCGAGTTCGCGCTCGACCGGTTCCAGCCCCTCGGCGAAGACGATGCCCCGGCGGTGTTTGAGGACGCCGGTCGAACACCAGAACTTCTCGACGAGCGAGACGCCGGCGGCGTCGAAGCCGGCCTCCTCGCGCAACTCGCGGGCGCCCGCCGTCGCGTAGGACTCGCCGTCCTCGACGATGCCGGCGGGGAGTTCGAGACACCGCTCGCGGATCGTCGGCCGGTACTGGTCGACGAGGACGAGGCTGTCCTCGGTCCGCGCGACCACGACGACGGCGTCGGGCAGTTCCGCCCAGTAGTAGTTCTTCTCGCTGCCGTCGGGCTGGACGACGCGGTCGTACCCGCCGGTGTACCAGCCGGTCTCGTACTCGGCGGCGCGTTCGCTGACGGGCCACTCGTGGGTCGACTCGCGCGGCTCGACCGGGTCGTCGGTCATACCCGCTGTCCGACCGCCATCCGGTAAAGCGTGCCGTTGTCGCTGACCAGCACGCCCTCCCCCTGTGCGGCCGTCGCGTTGCGCCCCGACAGCGCGCTCACCTCGTCGAACGGCGAGTGCGTGAACGCCCCCTTCAGTCCCCACGGCCCCCGCCAGTAGGGCTCGGAGGTGCCGTTCCTGAGTGCCTCCGTCGTGTAGGGGAACCGCCGCTCGGAGAGGTCCCCGACCGCGACCGCCGCCGACGCGTTCCCGACCTCGCTCGCGTTCACCGGTTCGGCGGTCACGTAGTAGGGGTCGCCGCTCTTGAGGAGGCCCGGGAGCGCACCCAGCGCGAGCAACCCGACGACCACGACCAGCAACAGGACGACGGCGTTGCGCGTGACCCGGCGCATGTCCGTCCTACGCCCGTCGCGGTGAAAACGCCACGGATACCCGGCCGACCGTTGCCGGTGGACGGCTATCGCTCGTCCGGCCCGCTGTCGGCATCGTCCCCGCCGTCGGCGTCGGCCTCGTCGTCGTCTCCGGACCCGGCCACCAGGTCGCGGTACACCCGGCCGAACGCCTGGCGGCGGAGCGTCCCGACGGCGGCACGGCGCTCGTCCTGGAACGTGGCGGCGACCACCGCGCCGGTGGGTGCGGCGTGCCAGACCACGTTCCCGACGTGTTCGCTGCCGACCTCCTCGACGGCTGTCTCGTCGTAGCCCTCCTCGGCCAGCCAGGATTCGTACTCCGTGCGGGATCCGACGCGGACTTCGAGCAGCGACGCGAACAGGGCGTCGCGGGCCGTCTCGATCACGCCGTTCGTGACCCGGCGGTCGTACTCGTCGGCGTCCATCGCCATCGCCTTCGCGACCTCCCTGACGACGACCTGCGCGGTCGACCCGAGCGCCGCGTAGCGCTCGCGGGCCGCCGCGGCCGTCGCCGGCGCGAACTCTCCCTCGGTGTCCATGCTCGCCGGAACGGGCCCGGCCGATTAGGAACCCACGGTTTCGGGTGCGCGCTGGTCATACGGTCGGTTGTACCGATGTACCGGTATTTCGCCGACCGGTTCGACGACATCCGGAACTGATTGACAACCGACCGTATCAGTCCTGGCCGTCGCCCGCCGCGTCCCCGTCGCTGTCTCCGTCGGCGGCGTTCTCGTCGGCGAATTCCCCGTTCTCGGCCCGCCGCTGTCGCGTGAGCTCGCGGGCCTCGGCCAGCACGTCCGAGGGCTCCGTGTCGTCGTCAGCGAGGTCGGCGGGGTCGACCATCCCCCCGGGGGCGGCGTCGGCCGGGGCGTCGGACCCCCGACCGCTGTGGTCGCGGCCGGTGGTGTCCGCGAACACCCGCGGGAACTCGCGTTCCTCGGCGTGGTCGGTGACGGTCGCGGCGAGGGCAGCGGGGTCGCTGTCGGCCCACTCGGGCGCGTGGTCGTCGAGCCAGGCTTCGTGGTCGTCGTCGCCGAGCATTGCGGTGAAAGCGAGGTGGTTCGCGAGGTGCTCGCCGTCAGCCTGGGGGTCGCCACAGACCGGACAGGCGTATCCCATACCGGCCGTTGTGCGTCGCGTCGGATAGGCCTTTCAGAATCCGCGGTCCTCGTACTGTCGGACACAAGTACGTGAACGTGCTCGTCGACGTTCTGGGACATGCACCTCGAAGACCCCGAAACAGCCACCGGAGCGGTGGCATCACTTGTGTCCGACAGTATCAGAAGTCCCGGACCAGCACGAGGGCGTCCTCGCCGTTGTCGTAGTAGCGGGGAACGGTGTTGCGGTGTTCGAACCCGAACTCCTCGTACAGCGAGCGCGCGGCGTCGTTCGACCGGCGCACTTCGAGTTTGACCGACGCGGCGCCCTCGCCGGCGAGCGTCCGGAGCGCCGCCCCGAGGAGTTGCTTGCCGACGCCGGCGCCGCGACACTCGGGGGCGACGGCGATGTCCTTGACATGGCCGATGGCCTCGCCGTGGTTCGGGACGGTGTCGGCGACGACGTAACCGACGACGCGGCCGTCGTCGCCGACCGTCGCCGTCTCGCGGGGGCTCTCGTCGGTCGTCTGCGCGACCAGAAAGCCCGGGTCGTCGAGGAACCGCTCGAACGCCGAGAACGGCCACGGCTGGGGGAACGCCTCCTGCTCGATGTGGAACACCGCGAGCAGGTCGGCCCGCTCGGCCTCCCGGACGGCCACGCCCGACTCCGGGTCGCCCGCCGGTGCGGTCGTCGTCACGGCCCGACGTACGTGACCACCGCATTAATAACCCCCCGAACGCCCCTCGTCACGGCGACGGGCAGGTGACCTCATACGGTCGGTTGTAACTGTTTACCGGTGATTCGCCGGGCGGTTCGACGAAATCCGGAAATGACTTACAACCGACCGTATCAACCCGTCACATCCGCGCCCCGAGTCGTGGAAGACCCCGCCGTGGTCCGCGGGTTCGAACGACACATGCACCAAAAGACACATAACCGTCACACGCCGACTCCCGAATGCACCCGATTCGGGTGCCACCCCAACCTCTCCCCACCCCACCCTCTTTCGAGGGTTTTCGAACGACGTCGCGACCGGCGGGACCGTCGTGACTCCGAACGGCTGTGACCGTTCATACGGTCGGTTGTCAACCAGTTCCGGGTCTCGTCGAACCGGTCGGCAAAATCCCGGTACATCGCGACAACCGACCGTATCAGTCGTCGGCGTGGGCGGCGTCGCCGGACTCGTGTTGCTGTTTGACGTGGGTGAGCTTGCCACCGTCGGCGAGGATCTCCCGCTCGCGAGCGGAGGCGTCGAGGTGGGCCGTGGTCTCCCAGTCGTCGTTGACACGGACGGTGAACGTTTCCTCGCCCGAGCGGATGGCGTCGTCGACGTCGTCGACGATCTCGACGTCGTCGCCCTGGTCGATCTCCTCGTAGGTGTCGGCGTCGATCGTCAGCGGGATGATGCCGAAGTTGAAGAGGTTCGCCTTGTGGATGCGGGCGAAGCTCCGGGCGAGGACCGTCTCGATGCCGAGATACATCGGGCAGAGCGCGGCGTGTTCGCGCGAGGAGCCCTGGCCGTAGTTCTCCCCTGCGAGGAGGACGCCGCTGTCGGCCGCCTCGGCGCGGTCGGGGAACGTCTCGTCGACGCGGGTCAGCGTGAATTTCGACAGCTTCGGGATGTTCGACCGGTACATCAACACGTCGGCGTTCGCGGGGCTGATGTGGTCGGTCGTGATGTTGTCGGGCATCTTCAACAGGACCTCGCCCTCGACGTCCGACCCCAGCGGGTCGCGGATCGGCACGTCGCCGATGTTCGGCCCCTTGATGAGGCCGTCGTCGACGGCCTCGTCGGGCGTGATCAGGTCCGAGCCGCTGACGCCGACGTACTCGTCCGCGAGTTCGAAGCCGGGGTCCTCGACGCCGTCCAGATCCCGCGGGTCGATGATCTCGCCCTCGAGGGCGGCGGCGGTCGCCACCTCGGGCGAACAGAGGTACACCGAGTCGTCCTCGATGCCCGAGCGCCCCTCGAAGTTGCGGTTGAACGTCCGCAGCGACACCGAATCGGAGGCGGGCACGTGGCCGTTCCCGATACACGCGCCACAGGTCGCCTCCGAGAAATTGACGCCGGCGGCCATCATCTCGGCCGTCCACCCCTGGCGAGCGAGCATCTCGCTGGCCTGCTTCGAGCCGGGCGCGACGATCATCTCGGTCGTCTTCGCGGTCTCCCGGCCTTCGAGCATCTTCGCGGCGGGGAGGATGTCCTCGTAGGCGCCGTTGGTACACGAGCCGATGATGACCTGGTCGACGTCCGTGCCGGCGGCCTCGCGGACGGGGACGACGTTGTCGGGCATCGAGGGCTCGGCGATGAGCGGTTCGATCTCCGAGAGGTCGACCGTGATCCGGTCGTGGTACTCGGCGTCCTCGTCGGGTGCGACCGTCTCGTAGTCCTCGGGGCGGCCGACCCGCTCGAGGTACTCCCGGGTCTTCTCGTCGGTCGGGAAGATCGAGGAGGTCGCGCCGAGTTCCGTCCCCATGTTGGTGATCGTCGTCCGCTCGGGGACCGAGAGGCTCTCGACGCCGGGCCCGGTGTACTCGAAGATCTTGCCGACGCCGCCCTTCACCGAGAGCCGACGCAGCAACTCGAGGATGACGTCCTTGGCGGTGGCCCACTCGGGGAGCTCACCTTCGAGGTGGACGTTCACCACCTCGGGCATGTCGATGTAATACGCTCCGCCGCCCATCGCGACGGCGACGTCGAGGCCACCGGCGCCGATGGCGAGTTCGCCCAGCCCGCCAGGCGTCGGGGTGTGGCTGTCGGACCCGAGCATCGTCTTGCCGGGCGCCGCGAAGTTCTCCTTGTGGACGTTGTGACAGATGCCGTTGCCGGGCCGCGAGAAGTACGCGCCGAACGTGCCCGCCGCCGACCGCAGAAAGCGGTGGTCGTCGGTGTTCTTGAAGTCGAACTGGTAGGTCTGGTGGTCGCAGTACTGCGCCGCGAGTTCGGTCCGGGTCTCGTCCAGGTCCAGCGCGTCGAACTGGAGCCAGACGAGCGTCCCCGTCGTGTCCTGCGTGAGGACCTGGTCGATCTCGATCCCGATCTCCTCGCCGGGTTCGAGTTCGCCCTCGACGAGGTGGTCGTCGAGAATCTTCTCCGTGAGTGTCTGTCCCATAACGTCCGTACGTGGGACGCGCGCAGGTATAAATCCCGCGAGTCCCCGCGACACTGCCGGATTACGCCGATCGTCGTCGCCCGGTTCGACGAACATGTAGGCCCCGGCAACCGGCGGGGGCGGCGAGCGCGCCCGTGTGCGCACCAGTCCCCGGAAGCTAAGACGGCACGGGGCCCAGAGGGAGTATGTTCGAGAGCGGGCGATTCGTGGCCGAGGCGCTCGGCGGCGTCGACGCGGAACAGGTCCAGCCCAACGGCGTCGACCTGCGACTCGGCGCGGTGTTCGAACAGGTCGAACCCGGACGGGTCGGCGTCGACGGCAAGACGGTGGGCGAGCGCCGGGAACTCGACCCCGATTCGGAGGGCGATGGAGCGACAGGCGAGGCGGGTGCGAGCGGGAGCGACGCGGAGACGAGCGCGAACGACGCCGCAGTCTATCGCCTCGACCCGGGCGGGTACGTCGTCCGGTACGCCGACACCGTCCGGATCCCCGAGGGCCACGTCGGCTTTCTCTACCCGCGCTCGTCGCTGCTGCGCAACTCCTGTATGCTCGATACGGCAGTGTGGGACGCCGGCTACGAGGGCCAGGGCGAGGGGCTGCTGGAGGTGTACCACCCCGTCGAACTCGAACGGGGTACCCGGATCGCACAGCTGGTTCTCGCCAGGGCCGACCACCGCGACACGTACGACGGCACCTACCAGCACGAACATCTCGACTGACAGCGCGCGGACGGAGACACCCGGACGCGACTCTGTTACACGTCAGGACACGATATCCACGAGTATCGGCCCTGAAAGCCCCGATTTGGTCGAGATGACCGAGACGAGTTACGTCCGGGTGTACATGCCGGGACGACACCGGAAAACCGGGTGACCGCGCCCCGTCCCACGGGCGACCGAGTCGAAACGTTAATTGCACCGGTGGTGATATCTCTCCACGGTGTTGTGGGGAAACCGCACCGGACCGTGCCTCTGACATCCACACCCCGGACGACGCCTCCAACACCGCATTCGGGGGTTCTCCCCGTTTTTTACCGGCCAGCGACCGCGTCGCTGTCGATACGGACCGACCGTATCAGTCGCTCGACCACAACCGGGGAGCGGTCAGTTCTTTCAGAGTCCGAAAGCACGGACGGGGTGTTTTATACGACGACTTCGAGGTGAGAACAATGGCAGGCGACGGAGACCTGTACGTCCTCAGCGAGGACGAGGAGGAGGAATGGGTGAGTCCCCGTCCGGTGGAGGCAGTCGTCGCCGACCTCGTCACCGGGGCGACGGACCTGGCCGAGGGCGACCTCGACGACCTGGCGACCTACGTCGACAGGGACGACCTGGCCGCGCACCTGGACGGCGATTCGACAGAATCGCTGACGTTCGCCGTCGAGGGCCACGACATCGTGGTCGACCCCGACGGTACCGTCGACATCGACCCCGCGTAGGTGGACGGGCCCGGCGGAAACGGAACCGGCGGTCCCGACGACGGGCCCGGCAGTCGGGAGCAGCGACGGCGGGTCCGGGAGTCGTCATACGGTCGGTCCTAAATCAGTTCCGGATTTCGTCGAACCGGTCGGCGAAATACCGGTCAATCGGTACAACCGACCGTATCAGCCGGCGGCCCGACCCGGCAGACCCAGCACCTAATTCCCCTCGCCGCGACCCCCAAGTATGACCCGCGTCGCACTCATCGCACACGACGACGAGAAACCCGAGATGCTCGACCTCGTCGAGTGCCACGAGTCGCTGCTGTCGGGGTTCGACATCGTCGGGACCGGCACCACCGGCGGTCGCATCAACGAGGAGACCGGTCTCTCCGTCGAGCGCAAGGAATCGGGGTCGCTGGGCGGTGACGTCCAGATCGCCGCCGAGGTCGTCGAGGGCCGCCTCGACGGCATCGTCTTCCTGTGCGACCCGCTCACGGCCCAGCCACACGAACCCGACATCGGTGCGCTCTTGCGGATCTGTGACGTCCACGACACGCCGCTGGCGACGACCCGGACCGGCGCCGAGTACCTGCTCGACGGACTGGCGGCCGACGCCGACGCCGGCGAGTGAACGCGACCCGCCGTGGGTCCCGGCCGCCGGCCAGGGACAACGACTAACCGCCGGCCGGCCCAGGGGTCGAACATGAGCAACTCGTCGCTGCGAGCGCCGGCAGAGACAGCGGTCGAACAGTGCATGGGGCTCCGGTCGAGCGAGTCCTGCGTCGTGGTTACCGACGACGAGCGCCAGGCCATCGGCGAGGCGCTGTACGGCGTCGCGGGCGAGATAACCGACGACGCCGTCATCGTGCGATACCCGCCGGGGGAGCAACACGGCGCGGAGCCGCCCGAACCGGTCGCGGCCGCGATGGCCGGCGTCGACGTCGTCCTCGCGCCCACGACCAAGAGCCTCAGTCACACCGAGGCCCGCACCGCCGCCAACGAGGCCGGCGCCCGCGTCGCCACCCTCCCCGGGATCACCGACGGCGTCTTCCTCACGGGGTTAGACGCCGACTACGAGTCCATCCGTGCCGAGTGCGAGCGCGTCCTCGACCGGGTCGTCGACGCCGACGAGATCCGGGTGACGACCGACCTCGGCACCGACATCACGTTCGAACCCGGCGGTCGCGACTGGCGGATGGACACCGGCATCGTCCACGAGGCGGGCGAGATGTCGAACCTCCCCGCCGGCGAGGTGTTCCTGAGTCCGGAAAACGCGAACGGCCGGTACGTCGTCGACGGGACGATGATGCCCCACGGGAGACTGGAGGGAGACACTCTCGAATTCGGGGTCGAAGACGGCTCCGTCACGCACATCTCCGATGACGACGTCCGCGCGGAAATCGAGGACGCCGCCGCCGAGGTCGGCGACGCCGCCTACAACCTCGCGGAACTGGGTATCGGGACCAACCTCGCCGTCGAGGACCTGGTCGGGTCGGTCCTGCTGGACGAGAAGGCCACCGGCACCGTCCACGTCGCCATCGGCGACGACCACGGCATCGGCGGCGACACGCACGCGCCCATCCACCTCGACGGGGTCATCACGGGACCGACCGTCTACGCGGACGGGGAAGTCGTGGACCTCCCAGAGTCGATCGCGTCGTAAAGCCGTTCAGGGTTTCGTGGTGGCCTCGACTCTCCATTCAAGACGGCTCTAACTGTACTTCCGAGGTTCAGCGACACAGTTCGTGATTTGCGACCGGATTCATCAATGAGTGAACTGACTAAGAGTGCAAGTAGTCAGATTCGGTAGCAACTCCGGTCAGCGTCCTTAGAAATGAGGTGTTGACCCGATATGGACTGCTCAATTCTGAGATTTCGCCAGATA
>PXRS01000019.1 GCA_003023785.1 Halobacteriales archaeon QS_5_68_33
CCCTCGCTTTGCTCGCGGGACCATCCCCGATCCGCTCGATGTCGGCGATGGCGGTCGTCCCGTCGACGTGGCCTTGGACGACGTGGCCGTCGAAGCGCTCGTCGGCGGCCATCG
Organism: Halobacteriales archaeon QS_5_68_33; assembly: GCA_003023785.1. Taxonomy (GTDB): domain Archaea; phylum Halobacteriota; class Halobacteria; order Halobacteriales; family Haloarculaceae; genus QS-5-68-33. Next base: position 115 of record PXRS01000019.1, read on the forward strand.
CCAGCTCCAGGTTGACGCCGTCGCCCTCCCGGACCCGGTCGAAGGTCGTCCGGGCTAGCGTCTCCTCGGCGAGAAACACCGAGAACCGCTTTCCGGGTTCGTACTCCTCGACGGTGAGACAGGCACCGTCGACGGCGATGCTCGCACCCGCCGTCAGGTCCTCGAACGCCGTCGTGATCCGCAACCGCCGCCCTGCGTCGGTGTCCTCGACCGCCTCGATCCGCCCCGTCTCCTCGACGATGCCGGTGAACATACCCGTGGCTTGTGACGACCGTCACAAAAACGTTCGCTTTCCCAGTTCTGGAACAGAGAGGGCAGGGAGGCGGTCCGGGCGCGGCCATCCGACGCCCGTCGGATCTCGGTGTCGTGGTAGCGAGTCAGCAAGCGGTAGCGCGGAGAGGAAGCGCGTTGCGAAGCAGGGGACACCGCAAGACTTAGGCCGGCTCGTCACAGATACGAGATACTGCCGTCCTTGCACACGCCGAGGTCGGTAGGAGCCACGAGTAAACTGGCTCCCGTGGCGCGACGGTACCGTCGTCGCGCCCTGCACTCGGGAACGACGACCGCGAACGGGTTGAACTCTCGTTCCCCGCTTGGGGATAGAGCGCGAGAACACCGGGAATTAAACCGGCGGGACAATCCACGGCACAGGTCCGGTAAGCGCGGGTCGCAGCACTGCTCCATGTCGAACGCGCGACACCACAGCCGTCTCTCGTCCGTCGTGAACCCGAAATCTTCGAGTTCGAACGCGGTCGCCGGCGGGGTCGTCCGCCCGTCGAGCAACTCGTAGACGAGTTCACGTCGCTGTGCAGCGTCGGCATCGCTGCCCGCGCCGATGTTCAGATACCGGCGCTCGTAGCCTTTCAATTCGTTCAGGTCCTTGTTGACCAGGTTCTTGATCCGCTGGTGCTCCGCCGGCGTGAGCGTGATCTCCTCCAGTCCCGCGACGAGGTCCGCCTGGTCGGGAAACGCTTCGTCGTCGAACTCGCGCGGCCCCCTGTCGTCGTCCATCGACGGCCCCGTAACACCGCCTCGGACATTAATTGTGGGATCAGTAACGGAACTATTCAACGTATCAACTGTGGCATTAGCCTCAGTTTGGTACAAGTGTTTATGCTCGTGGAACGAGAACAGGGACGTATGAAGCCGAAGAACGCGGGGTCGGCGACCGACACGCGGGCCGCTGACTCCGGTTTCGACACGTGGCGAGCCCTGCAGGAAGCCACGGACACGAAGCGTGCGAACCTCATTGCCGACATCATCGGTCACCCGCGCAATTCGACCACCGTCGAGGAACTGGACTACATGAACCCGGACCTCAGCGACGACGCGATCCGTCGGCACCTCGATACGCTCCAGGACGCGGGCGTGGTCGCCGAGCGTGCGCTCGACCCCGGCGAACGACGTCGGGACTACCCGTACAAGTTCTACGAGGTCACCGACGAGGCGCGTGCCCTCTTCGACCGAAACGGGCTGTTCCCCGAGGAGGCGTGGACGCGCCAGTATCGAGCGGTCGAAAGGACGCCCCGGATCCGTGACGTGGAGGCGATGCCACGCCCGACCGAGAGTGGCGGAAGCGAAATCCCCCCCGATCGATAGAGACTCATCGGACGGACAGTCGGCCGGACCCGAAACCGTCCCGCCTCCGCGACGCGCACTTTATCAGCCCAGAGCGGCTACTCGGGGTATGGCGCGGAGTCTGTTCGGACTCGTCGGGCTGGGGGCGACGCTGATGTTCGCGCTCCCGGCGGCGATGCTGGGGCTTGAGTTTCTGTTCGTCCAGGGCCGCCCGTACGCCGGCACGCTGCTTCTGGTCGCCGCCGCGCTGATGATCCTCTTCGAGGAGCACGTCACGACGCCCGGCGACCTGCCGACGATGGTCGCCGACCGCCTGCTGGGACGCGCAGCGGGCGACTCCGAGGACGAGGAGTAGCGTCGCCGCTCCGGGTTGCCCGGAGTCACTCGATGAGGGGTTCGATCTCCCCCTCGTAACGGGAGCGACAGACGTAGCCGTCGCGGACGCCCTCGTCGCCCCGCAGACGGCACCAATCGGTACAATACTGGTCGACAGAGGCCCTGATAGATATTCGCCGAGACGCGGCGGGGGGCGAATTCTATCAACCGTTCTGTCGACCAGTAAACCGACCGTATCAGTCGGCGGCGACGGCGCCCTCGCGCTTGGCGTCCTCCAGCACGTCCTCGACGGACGCGCCGGTCGGTTCGTTGTTCAGGAGGACATCGATGGGCAGCGTGGGCGCGCCGTCGATGAGGTTCTCGAGGAGGACGAGGCGCTCGCGGGCGCGGGACATCCCGACGTAGAAGACGCGGCGCTCGTTGTCGGTCAGCGTCGGGACCGGCGAGGTGCGCTTGGTGAACTCGTCGACGCCGGGCACGTCCCGCCCCTCCTGTTCGACGGTGGCGGCCATCTGCTCGACCACCTTCTCGGTGAGGTCGGTGGCGACGAAGACGTGGTCGGCCTCGCGGCCCTTGGCGCTGTGGATGGTGCCGACGCGCACGCGGTTGGCGTCCATCCCCTCGTACTCGCCCGAGAAGTACGCCTCGACGCTGCGCTCCTGGAAACTCGTCACCTTCCGGAGCATGTCGGCTGCCGCCCGCGGGTCGGGCATGAACGGCGCGTACTCCGTCACGGTGTCGGGTTCGACCATGATCTCCTCCAGGTCGTCCGTCTCGGCCTCCTCCTCCAAGTCGTCGAGTTCGTCGAACAGTTCGTCGCGCTCGCCCGTCCCGAACGCCGAGTCGGCGAGCATGTCGGCGAGGCGCCGCGATTCGAGGGCCGTCACGGGCTCGCCCTCGTGGACCGCCTCGACCGCCCGGACGTACTGGGTGAAGCGGTCGGTCCACATCCGCTGGTCGGTCAGACAGGTGAAGGGGATGCCCTCGTCGATGAACTCGTCCATGAACTGGAACATCTGGTAGCGTGCGCGGAAGAGGACCATGACGGTGCCGTCTTTGTCCTCCTCGACCGTCTGGCGGACGTTGCGCACCAGGTCGATGACCGAGGGGTTGGGGACACCCTCGACGCGACCGCCTTCCTTGCGCGGGTCGAGGTCTTTCTCCTGGCGTTTCTCGATGTGGCTCACTTCCCTGTTGACGACGTTGAGGATGCGCGAGGGCAATCGGTAGGAGTTGGGGAGGATGTTGTCGTCGGTGACGTCTTCCTCCAGCAGGAGGTCGGGGTCGGCGCCCTGCCAGGCGTAGACGACCTGGTCGTCGTCGCCGGCGATCATCACCCGGTCCATGTGCGGGCGCCACTCCGAGTACACCTCGTACTGCAGGGTCGTGATGTCCTGGAACTCGTCGATGACGAGGTAGTCGACGTTCGGGAGCAGCGAGCGCTGCTGGACGCGTTCGAGCATGTCGGCGAAGCCGACGACGTCGTGTTCGCCCTTGTACTGGCGCCAGGCGCGGATCGTCTCGGGGACGCTGATCCGGTCGTCGTCGGACGACCAGGTGGGCGTGTACTTGTTGCCGGTCTGGGCGCGGTCGTCGATATCGGGCGGCAGGCGCACGGTCTCGTCGTCCCACTTGAACGGGACGTCGTACCAGTCGGCGACGTCGCGGCGGGTCCGCTGGAGCCACTGGCTCGTGGCGATGGTCTTGTTGCCGATCGTCGTCGACCGCGCGGAGCGGCGACGCGACCCCTCGTACTCGTCCTCGTACTCGATGCCGTACTCGTCGCAGAAGTCCTCCTTCTCGGACTCCCCGACCACGTCCCCCCGAGACAGGTCGAGCAGTTCGTAGGCCTTCGCGTGCATCGTACAGACGTTGCCCCGGAGCGCCCGGGGCGACTCGTCGAGTCGCTCGGCGAGGCGTTCCCGGACCTCGGTCGCGGCCGCTCGCGTGTACGAGACCACCAGCACGTCGCGGAAGGTCACGTCGTCGTTCTCGGCGAGCAGTTCCTCGACCCGGTCGAGCAGTGCCGTCGTCTTCCCGCTCCCGGGACCACCGAACAGGCGTGTCACCTGGGTGGACGAATCAGTCATTGGACACCGAAAAGGGCCCCTCGCTCATAAACGACGCGGCTTTAATCGGCTGCGCTGGCGGGGCGTTACCGGCGTCGCTTCGCCCGCGAAAGCGGCGCGTCACCGGTACAGCGAGACGTACAGCATCGTGAACCCGATGATGAAGGGGATGGTCTCGGTCATCCCGAAGAAGATGCGGACGAGTTCGCTCGCGCCACCGACGCCGAGCTGGGTGATGACGCTGCTGACGGCGACGCCCATACTGATGAAGGCGAATCCCATGAACGCGTACTGGAGGCGCTCGGACGGCTTCTTGCGGTAGGCCTGGAAGCTGATCAGCGTGATGCCGAGCGTCAGCCCGAACACGGCCAGCCGCATGACGACGAGAACCCCCCGGAACACCGCTGCTGTTTCGACCATCGGCCTGTCTGTCGTATCCCACAGCGCTCTCTTAATACTACCCCCACGGGGCCGGGGGATATCCGCCGCCCCGGGGCGGCGAAATTCTTGACGGGCTTACAGCCGGCAGCATCACTCCGGGTTGAGGTCGTCCCAGAGCTGGCTGAAGCGGTCGGGGAGGTTCTCCTCGCGGTAGATGCGAACCTTGTACTCGTCGTCCTCCAGCGAGATGACCGTCGACTCGAAATTGGACTCGTAGACCTTGTAGTGGTTGCCGTCGTCGGCGACGAGCGTCTGGTCTTTCACGAGGTTGTACTGGTTGAGCATCTCGATGCGCCGGTAGACGGTCGGCAGCGAGAGGTCACACTCCTCGCTCAACTCCTTGGCCGACCGCGGCTCCCGACTGATCGCCGCGAGCACCCGCCGCGCGTGCTCGTCGCCGATGGTATCGAGGATCTCCTCGATGCTCTGTTCGTCGTCCACTGTCTGATCGTTCATAGGAACGACTACTAAGACCTTTCGAGGTGGGTCGGCCCATCGACCGCCCGCGACGACCCCTGTCCGGGAACTACGGGTCGGCCGTCGGGACCGTCATACGGTCGGTTATACCGATGTACCGGTATTTCGTCGACCGGTTCGACGAGATCCGGACATGATTTGCAACCGACCGTATCAATCCGGGGGTGTGCCGGGATGGTACTTTCAGCGTGCGAAAACGCTCCTGACCCATTAATATATTCCCTCCGGAACGTACAGGTGCGGACCGAAGGCGGGTACCGACCCAGGACTCGCACTGTGCGCATCCGTGTGTGCCACCGGGTGGGGCGCAGGTTGGCCCGAACGGCTTTCCGACACCACGCCTCGTCGGCATCCGACGACTCCCCCCAGATCGGGTCGACGCCCGCCATCGGTCCTCCCGCCGGTGCGAGTACGTTACAGGAGGCCGTTCCCCCGACGCCTCCCCCCCGGCGCGTGTCCGCGGGAACGACCCGGGTTCGACCCGGTGCGATTTGGCACCGCAGCCTCCGTGCGTCGCTCTCCGGTACGATTTCGACTCCCCCCATTTCCGTTCGGCCGCCGACTGTCGAGTACCGGGACGAGGCGACCGAGCGCGAGGCGGGCGCCGCATTTCGGGACACCCTAGTCGCCGGTAGACCCACAAGTCCCCCACTCGTCGAAGGGGTATGGCGACTGTCAGCGACACCTACCTCGAAAACCGGTGGCGGGTCCAGCCGAACCACGCCAACAACTACGAGACGGTCCACGGCGGCAACGTAATGAAGTGGATGGACGAACTCGGCGCGATGTCGGCGATGCGCGCGGCGGGCGAGCCCTGCGTGACCGCCTCCATCGACGAGATGAACTTCCACCGGCCGGTCCCGGTGGGCGACACCGTCTCCATCGAGTCGTTCGCCTACGAAACCGGGGGCACGAGCGTCCGGGTGCAACTCAGGGCCGCCCGGGAGGACCCCCACAGCGGCGACCAGGAAGTGACCACCGAGTCGCGGTTCGTCTTCGTGGCCATCGACGAATCGGGGTCGCCCATCCCCGTGCCCGCGCTGACTGTCGAAGACGACCGGTGTCGGGAGCTGCGCGAGCGGGCGCTCGAATGGGAACGCGACGAGGCGTAGACGGGGGATCGTTTCCGGCGTGCTCGGGGAGCGCCTTTCGAGTCCTGCAGTCGATAGCGAGTGCGTAGCTGGCTGTGGAGGAAACAACAGCGGTGGCGCGCGCTGTCTCGCGTGCCCGAACCCCGTGAGGGCCGCGAGACGGAGCCGTGCGAGGGATGAGCATCGCAGGCCGAAGGCCGAGAAGCGCAGTCGGTTGGGGAGGCGTGTGGCCTGCGGCCGCGGTGCGGTCCTGGTGGATTGAAAGGGCGAGGCGCGCTTGCGTTCATTTTAATCGCCTGAGCGGGCACTATCCGAGTGAGCGAAGCGAACGAGGATATCCCGCTCAGCGACCGCGAGCGCGCCGAGGGCTTTCGTCGCGTGCTGTAACCTGCGGTTCCAGATCCTGCTACCGAGCGCGCCGAGGGCTTTCAGCTGCCGATCTCGACTGCGGTCACCCGCTCGCTTCACCACGGACCTGACAGCAACAGCCGTTGGAAAACACCACGCACCACTGTCGGAATTCGGATCGCTACCGTCAAAGGCGAGCACTCAACGACCGCTCACTCCCCGGCGCCGAAGGGCGGCCAGAACAGGAGCGCCACGGTAACGAGGAAGACGAGCGTCGAGAGGTCGTGGGAGCCGGCGGTGACGGCCGCGGCGACGCCCGACCCGCTCCCGGCGAGCACCGGCAGCGCCAGGACGACCGTCTCGCGGCGGGGGCGCAGTCGCGCGAGGAGAGCGGGGGCGGCGGACCCGGAGGGGGCGTCGGTCGCCATCTCAGAGGGCGAGCGCGTCGACGACGACGGCGACGAGGAGTGCGCCGAGGTAGGCGTTCGAGGCGTGGAACGCGCGGAACGCCGCCGACTCGGTGCGCTCGCGGTGCAGTCGGAGGACCGCCCACAGGAAGACGGCGCCGAACGCGCCCGTCGTCGCGGCGTAGAGCCAGCCCAGCCCCGTGACGGCCGACAGCGCCACCGCAGCGAGGAGCGTCGCCGCGAGGTACAGCAGGATGTGCTTGCGGGTTTCGGCCTCGCCGCGGACGACGGGCATCATCGGGAACCCGCCGCGTGCGTAGTCCTCCCTGTAGGCCAGCGCGAGGTTGTAGAAGTGCGCCGGCGTCCACAGGAAGATGACGGCCGCGAGCACGACGCCCGAGAGTTCGATCCGTCCGGTGACCGCGGCCGACCCGATGAGGGCGGGCAGCGCGCCCGCCGCGCCGCCGATGACCGTGTTCTGGACCGTGTTGGGCTTCAGGACGAGCGTGTAGATGACGCTATAAAAGAGGATGGCCGAGAGACCGAGCGCGGCGGTCAGGAGGTTCACCGCGGCGAACACGACCAGGGAGGCGATGGCGAGCGCGAACCCGAAGGCGACGGCGTTGCGAACGGCCACCTGGTGGGTGACGGTGGGGCGGTCGTTCGTCCGGGACATCCGCCGGTCCCGGTCGCGTTCGAGGACGTGGTTGAACGTGCCGCTGGCGCCGATCGAGAGGACGCCGCCCGACAGAGTGAGCACGACCGTCCGGACGGTCAGATCGCCCGGTGCGAGGGCCATCGCCGCGGCGGCGACGAGACAGAGCAGCCACATCAGACGGGGTTTCATCAGGCGGAAGTAGGCGAAGGCGGTCACCTTCGCCCGCGCGAGCGGCGACAGCTCCGACGGGGCCGGCGTCGGGTCCTCGGCCGGGTCGTCGGCCGGGTCGTCCGACTCGGCGGGTTCGACGTCGGGCGTCCCGAGCGAGAAACCGACGCTCCCGTCGGTGCCCGCGGGTTCGAGGTCCCACGCGAGCGCGAGGGCGAGCGCCGAGAAGATCCCCATCCCGACGGCGAGGTGGGCGCCGGCCGGGACCGCGGCGGCGCCGGTCGTGACGACGACGGCGCCGAGCGCGACCTGCACCGGGAACGCGAGGGTGGCCACGCCGAGCGCCGCGAGGACGCGAGTCCGGGTCTCCGCGCGGTTGCGGACGGCGGCGGCGGCCGTCGCGAGGACGAGCAGGCCGACGGCGACGGCGGTGAGACGGTGGCCCCACGCGACCACGAGCGCGGGGTCGGACAGGGTCACCGGCCCCTGGCAGACGGGCCAACTCGAACAGGTGCGGGCGGCCTCGGCGATGGCCGCGGTGGCGCCCGCGACCACGAGCACGTAGACGCCGACCGCCGTCGTCGCCAGCAGGGCGGGCAGGGGCTGGCGGCTCTCGGAGGCGCGCATCTCTCGTCGGGGCTTGGCAATGTCCACACTTAGTATGCGCGCTTCGACGCCGGGGCCGTCGCTGGCCGGCGCCGGCGTCTCGAACAGGAAGCGAAGGGGTCAGTCGTTGGCCACGGCGAGCGCGCTGTCGTGATAGGCCGCGAGCCGTTTCTCGCCCCGGACGGTGATCCGGTAGACGACTTCGTGGCTGACCGCTTCGACGAGTCCCCGCCGTTCGAGGACATCGGCCCGTGCCCTCGCGCGCTCGGCGTCGAAGGGCCGTCCCGCGGCGATGACCGTCGGATAGTCGAGGCCGTGCTCGGAGAGGTGCTGGAGTATCACGGCGTCCGTCGGGCGCATCCGGTCGTCCTGGCGTGGCATCTGGACTCCCCGGCCTACCCTGTGGCGTGTTCACGGTTAACACTGTCGGTGGTCCGTGTGGCGAACGACCGAACGCGACGCCCGCGAGAGCGTCGCGAGTGAGACAGGTATAATTGCCGGGAGGCCCGAGTGGGGCGTACGTGTCACCGAACGCGGAGGACCGTCCGACGGCACTGGTCGTTGACGACGAGGAGAACGTGGCCGACGTGCAGGCGCTGACGCTGCAGGACGCCTACGAGACGCGGGTGGCCTACGGCGGCGAGGAGGCGATGGCGAAGTACGACGACGCCGTCGACGCGGTGGTGCTGGACAGGCGGATGCCGGACCTGCACGGGGACGAGGTCCTCGCGCGGATCCGCGAACGGGGCGACGACACCGTCGTCGTGATGATGACGGCCGTCGACCCGGAGCTGAACATCCTGGAGATGGAGTTCGACGACTACCTGACGAAACCGGTCGGCGCGGAGACCCTGCGGGGCGCGCTCGACCGCCTGCTGGACACCCGCCGGGAGGGCGACCCGCGCCTGGCCGAGTTCTTCTCGATGGTTTCGAAACTGGACGTCCTCGAGTCCGAACTGCCGGCCGGCGAGCTGGCGGACAGCGAGGAGTACGGCGAGTTGCAAGCCCGCGCCAGGGAACTCGGGGAGGAACTCGAAGAGACACATCCCGACTTCGAGGAGATAGTCGAGACGTTCCGCGAGATCAACCGCGGATCTCCGTAGCAAAAGCGGGTGCAGCGGGGACGCCGCTACAGCGCGTCGAGGGCGTCCTTGACGGCGTTCCAGTCGGGCTTGTCGGTGGGCTGGTCGGCGTCCCAGGCGTACCGGACCGTCCAGTCGTCGTCGACGACGAACACGGACCGCCGGGCGACGAGGCCGTGGCCCGCGACGTCGCTGTCCCGGACGCCGTAGGCGTCGGCGACCGTCCCCGTGCTGTCCGAGAGCAGCGGGAAGTCGATGTCGTACTCGCGGGCGAACGCGGCGTGGCTGAACGCGCTGTCGGTCGAGACCGCGAGCACGGACGCCTCCGGGCGAAGGTCGAACCAGCTCAGGTCCCGGATCGAACACACCTCCTCGGTGCAGGCGGGGTGGAAGTCGAAGACGTAGAAGGCGAGGACGACCGGCCCCCTGTCGACGTGTTCGACCATCGCGTACGGTTCGACCGCCTCCCCGTCGGTTCCCGGCAACAGGAAGTCGGGTGCGGTGTCTCCCTCGGTCAGCATACTCGCCACTGGCGACGGCAAGCATAAAACGCCGTCCTCGAGTTTCATCCGCGAAAACGTGCCAGGCCTCGCTCGCGGCGACAACCGTCGGCAAGTTTCCACCCGTTTACAATCGCTTAGGTAGGAGGGGTTACAACCGGCGGCCAACCCGACGCGTCGCTGGTCTCCGCGGGTCGGTGGGTACAACCATGCAACGCTCACAGCTTCTGGTCGCCGCCACCGTCGCACTGTTACTGGTCGTCCCCGGTGTCGCGGTCGCAACCGCGGCCGACCACGAGGTAACTGGTCGTCCCGGCATCGACATCTCCGTCCCCGAAAACGAGGTCACGCCCGGCGAGACGACGGCGATAAGCGTCGTCGTGCTCAACGACGGGAACGTCACCAGCGGGTCGGTTTCGAACCCGCAGCTCGAACAGCGGGTCACGACCGCGCGTGCGCTGAAAGCGCGGTTCGAGGAGAGCGATGCCCCGGTGAGCGTCTCGACCAACGAGCAGGCGGTCGCGACCCTGCCCGACGGGTCGAGCGCGCCCCTGCAGTTTCGCCTGACAGTCGACGGGGACGCCGACCCCGGTCGGTACGCGCTGCCGCTGAACGTCACGTACAACTACACCGCGTCGGTCGACCCCGAAACCGGCGAGACCAACCGCACGACGACCGACGAGACGTTCGACGTCACGCTCGTCGTCGAGGAGACCCCCCAGTTTTCGGTGACCGAGGTCGACTCGAACGCCCGCACCGGCGCGACCGGCACGGTCGCGGTGACGCTACGCAACACAGGGTCCGAACCCGCGCGCAACGCGACCGTCGCGCTCGCCTCGGGGAACGGCGACCTCACGGTCGGGGGCGCGGCCAGTTCCAGTCGGTTCGTCGACGGTCGGTGGGACCCCGGCGAGACCAGGACCGTCAGCTACCGCGTACGGGCCGCGCCCGCGGCGGGCGAGCAGCGCTACGCGCTGGACGCCACGGTCACCTACGAGAACAGCGACGGGGTGACCCGCCAGTCCCGACCCGTCTCACTGGGCGTGACGCCCGACCCCGAGCAGACGTTCTCGGTGGTCGAGACCGACCACGCCGTCCGCGTCGGCGACGAGGGGCAGGTCGCCGTGACCCTGCGCAACGAGGGGCCGATCGCGGCCCGCGACGCGACGGTGACCGTCCAGTCGGGCACGAGCAACGTCGTCTTCGGCGAGTCGGCCTCGACCAGCCGATACGTCGGGTCGTGGGCGCCCAACGAGACGCGGACGGTGCTGGTCAACGCCACCGCCGTCCCCGACGCGGAGACGCGCAACTACTCGCTGCAGGCGACGGTCGCCTACGAGGACGGCGAGGGCGACCCCGGGCAGTCGTCGACGCTCGGGTTCGGCCTCCGGCCCGGCCCCGAGCGCTCGGCAGCGTTCGAGGCCAGCAACGTCTCCTCGACGCTCCGGGTCGGCGAGGAGGGCGAACTCACCGGCACGATCACCAACACCGGCGAGGAGCGGGCCACGAACCTGGTCGTCGTCTTCGAGACCCGGAGCGGGAACGTCTCCCCGCTGGAGCGGGAGTACTCGGTCGGGTCGCTCGACCCCAACGAGTCGGCGACGTTCGCGTTCGACGTCGAGGTGGCGGGCTCGGCCAATCCCGGGCCGCGCCAGTTCACGCTCCGGCCCACCTATCGCGACGACGACGACCGGCAGCGACAGGGCGAGAGTTTCGACGTCCGCGAGCGGGTCCGCCCCCAGCGTGACGTTTTCGACGTGGACGTCGCCAACGACACCGTCCCCCGCGGGTCGACGACGCTGCTCGAAGTCTCGGTCACGAACACGCGCGACGAGACCCTCGAATCGGTCTCGGCGGCGATGTTCGCCGACGACCCCATCAGCGTCGACGACGGCGACGCGTTCGCCGACAGCATCGAACCCGGCGAGACGCGGACGCTCACCTTCGAGGTCAGCGCCGACTCGGGCGCGATCACCAAACAGTACCCCGTCGAACTGGACTTCCAGTACGACGAGGCCGACGGCGACACGCAGCTGTCGGGCGGGTACAACGTCGGCGTCTCCGTCACGCAACCCGAGGACGACGGCGGTAACGGCCCGCCGCTCGCGCTCATCGGCGGGGTCGTCGTCCTCGTGCTGGTGGGGGTCGGCCTCTATTACCGGTACGGCAGGTGACCGATGGAGCGCGACGGGCTCACCGCCAGGGTCGGGCAGGCGGTCACCGACTACCCCGGGCGGATCGCGCTCGCCTTCCTCCTGTTGACCGGCGTGTTCCTCCTCGGACTGGGGAGCGTCGAGACGGAGTCCGGCCAGCAGCAGTTCGTGGAGGACCTCGACTCCTTCGAGGCGTTCCAGGACATCCAGCGGGAGTTCGGCGCCTCCTTCCCCGGGTCGTCGACGAGCACGCAACTGCTCCAGCGCGAGCGGAACGTCCTCTCGAAGGAGAGCCTCCTCCGGATGCTCCGGGTCCACGACCGACTGCTCGAACGCGACGGGTTGCGCGTGACCGCGACCTCGAGTCCGGCCCGGACGGTCGCGCGGCAACTCGACCCGGAGGCGGCGACCATCGACGCCGAGATATCGGCCGTCGAGCGCGCGACGCCCGCCGAGATAGACGACGCGGTCCGACGGGCCGCGGAAACGCCCGGTTTCACCTCGCAGGTCAGCGAGGACTTCGACCGCGAGACCGCGAGCGCCCGTGCCATGCAGGGGTCGGTCACCCACGGGCGCGACGTGACCGACCGGGAACGACGCGTCGGACAGGTGCTCGCCACGGTCGGCGGCGACATCGACACCGTCGGGAGCGCCCCCGACACCATCGGGTCGTCGCTGGCGCTGGTGTTGCCGGCCGCGTTCGTCCTCATCGTCCTCTTCCTGGTGGTGGCCTACCGGGACCTCGTCGACCTGGTGCTCGGGGTCCTCGCCATCCTGATCACGCTCCTGTGGACGTTCGGCTTTCTCGGCCTGGCCGACATCCCGTTCAACCCGCTGCTGGTGGCGGTCCCGCCGCTGCTTATCGCCGTCGGCATCGACTTCGGCATCCACGCGGTCAACCGCTACCGCGAGGAGCGCGAGCGCGGCGAGAGCATCGCCGACTCGATGCAGGTCACCACCGACCAGTTGCTCGTCGCCTTCTTCATCGTCGTCGGGACGACGGTCATCGGCTTCCTCTCGAACCTGGTAAGCGCGCTCGGGCCGATCCGCGATTTCGGCTTCGTCGCCGCCGCCGGCATCACGTTCACGTTCCTCATCTTCGGGGTGTTCCTCACGGCGGTGAAGGTGAAGATAGACCGCCTGCGCGGCCGCTATCCGATCCCGACGTTCAGCGAGCGACCGCTGGGGTCGGAGGGGTCGGTCCTCGGGCGCGTGCTCGGCGGCGGCGTCGTCATCGCCAGGCGCGCGCCGCTGCTCTTTTTGCTCGTCGTGGTCGTCGGGAGCGCGGGCGCCGGCGTCTACGCCACGGGCGTCGGCACCGGGTTCAGCGCCGACGACTTCCTCCCGCCGGAGTACGAGGAGATACCCCAGTGGCAGAAGGACCTCCCCGCCCCGTTCGCCCCGCCGGAGTACGACTACGTCTCGAAGACCAACTACATCGACGACCGCTTCCCCAGCGACGGGCAGGTGCTGCTGTTCGTCGAGGCGCGCATGGAACGGGGCAGTTCCCTCCAGCGACTCCGCCGGACCGGCAAGGACCCGCCGGAGACGTTCCGGCGCGACGGCCGCTACGCCGAGAGCCAGTCGCTCGTGACCGTCGTCCGGTCCTACCAGCGACGCGACCCCGAGTTCGCCACCCTCGTCGCGCGCAACGACCGGGACGGCGACGGGATCCCCGACCAGAACCTCGACGAAGTGTACGACTACCTCGAATCCGCGCCGGGCAGCGGCGTTGGGGAAATCCTCGCCGAGGACCGCCGGAGCACGCTCGTGACCTACTCGGTCGACCCGGACGCGACCAACCGCGAGGTGACCGCCGACGCCGAGGCCGTCGCCGCGGAGAGCCCCCTCGACGCGACGCCGACGGGCAACGCCGTCATCTTCGAGGAGGCCTCGACGCTCATCCTCGACACCGTCGTCACGAGCCTGCTCATCACGCTCGTCGGCGCCTCGATGTTCCTCGTCGCCATGTACGGGATCATCGAGGGGCGCCCCTCGCTGGGGGTCGCGAACGTCGTCCCCATCGCGCTGACGGTCACGTTCGTCGTCGCGTCGATGCGCTACTTCGGTATCGATTTCAACGCCATCAACGGCGTGATCCTCTCGCTCACCATCGGCCTGGGCATCGACTACTCGGTGCACGTCACCCACCGCTTCGCCGACGAGCTCCAGCGCACCGACGTCGAGACGGCGCTGGACCGCGCGGTCCGTGGCACCGGCGGAGCCCTGGCGGGCAGCATGCTCACGACCGTCTCGGGCATCGGCGTGCTCGTGCTCGCCCTGAACCCCGCGATCGGCGTGTTCGGCCTCCTGACGGCGCTGTCGGTCATCTTCGCGTTCGTCGCGAGCATCGTCGTGTTGCCGTCGGTGCTGGTCGTCTGGGACCGCGTCGTCAACCGGTCGCGCATCGCGGGGTGGTTCCCCGAGACCCCCGAGCGGCCCGACCCCGCCGTGACCCCGGAGGACGGCTGATGCTGCCGGCTGTAAGTCTGTCAAGAATTTCGCCGCCCCGGGGCGGCGAATATCTTCACGAAGTCGCCTGCTCCCGGCGTGCGCACATCCCCGCAACGCTTTACCGCTGGCCGGGAAAGCCCGTGGTATGGTTCACGTAGTCGTCATCGGGGCGTACGGCAGCGCCGGGTCGGTGGTCGCCGACGAACTCGCCGGCGAGGCGGGCGTCGAACTCACGCTGATGGACGACGGCGAGCCCGGCGGCGGCCTCTGTATCCTCCGGGGCTGTATGCCCTCCAAAGAGGTGCTCTCTGCCGGCGCACATCGCTTCCAGGCCCGCCACGACGACCGCCTCGTCGGCGGCCTCCCCGAAGTGGACCTCGAACGCACCGTCGAACGCAAGGACGACCACACGCTCGGGTGGGCCGGCCACCGCCGCGAGGCCGTCCACGACCTCGCCGAGCGACCGAACGTGGCGTTCATCCACGACACCGCCACCTTCGTCGACGACCACACGGTCCGGGCGGGCGGCCGCGAGTTCGATGCCGACTACGTCGTCGTCGCCACCGGGTCCTCGGTCGACGTCCCCGACCTCCCCGGTCTCGGCCAGGTCGACTACATGACCAGCGCGGACGTCCTCGACGCCGCCGAGTTCCCCGATACGGGCCTCGTCATGGGGTTCGGGTACGTCGGGATGGAACTCGTCCCCTACCTCTCGGAGGCGGGCGGGATGGACCTCACCGTCGTCGAACACGACGACCGCCCCATCGACGAGGCCGACCCCGCGTTCGGCGACGCCGCCCTCGCCCTCTACGAGGAGCACTTCGACGTGACCGTCCCGACGAACTGCTACGAGCAGCACATCGAACCCACCGGCGACGGCGGCGTCCGCCTCCACGTCGAGTTCGACGACGGCTCGACGGACGCTTTCGAGGCCGACCAGCTCTTTCTCTTCACCGGGCGCCGGCCCGGCCTCGAGGGCCTCGGCCTCGAAAACACCGCCGTCACGCCCGACGCGTACACCGGCGAACCCCAGGACTGGGTGCGCGATACGATGCAGGCCCGCGACGACGACCGGACCTTCGTCGTCGGCGACGTCAACGGCAAGGAACCCATCCTGCACGTCGCCAAGGAACAGGGGTTCACGGCCGCCGAGAACATCCGCCGGCACGACCGCGGTGCCGCGCTCCGGGAGTACGAGAACGTCCACCACCACGTGGTCTTCTCCGGACTCGGGGTCTACCCGTTCGCTCGCGTCGGCCACAGCGAGGCGAGCGCCCGCGAGGCAGGCTACGACGTGGCAGTCGCCACCCGGCAGGCCAGCGACGACGGCGTCTTCAAGGCCAAGGACGTTCCCGAGGGGCTGGCGAAACTCGTCGTCGACAGGGGAGACGGGACGGTCCTGGGCTGGCAGGGCCTGCACTACCACGCCGACGCGATGGCGAAGACCCTGCAGGTCGTGGTCGAACTCGGCCTCGACGTGCGCGAGATCCCCGACCGCGCCTACCACCCGACGACGCCCGAGATCCTGGACGGACTCGTCCGCGAGTGTGCCGAGGCCGTCGCGGAGTGAACCGACCAGCGGTCGTGGCGCGCGCCGTCGCGGGCACAGCGCGAACGAAGTGAGCGCCTCGAAGCGCGAACGGCGACCGACGGGAGCCGTGAGCGGCGTTCGTGCCGCGACAGCACCGTGCGAGGTCTTCGTGAGCGAAGCGAACGAAGGCTTGGAAGGCGAGCGAAGCGAGTCTCCCAGTGGACGAGGAGCGAAGCGACGAGCACCACAGTCGGTTGGGGAGGCGTGTGGATCGCGGTGCTGTGCGGTCGGGTGTGGTCCTGGCGGACGATACGGTCGGTTGTAAATCGTTTCCGCTCGTCCCGACAAGTCGTCATTCCTGTCGACAAAATACCGGTACATCGGTACAACCGACCGTATGACCGCCCCGATGGACTTTTCGCCGCCAGCGCCCTCCCCCGAGACGTGTACAGCCTGAACGTCCCCGTCCCGTCGGCGGTGGCATGCCTCGCGACGGACCTTGCGCGGGAACTGCCCGGGGCCCGGTCGCGACGGCGCGGCGAGCACACACTGGTCTGCAAGCGCCTCGACACCGACGGACCCGACGCGGCGGGCCGTCTCGACGCCCGTGTCCGCGAGGCGCTCGCCGGGACGCCGCCCTTTGCCGCCCGGGTCACCGGCGTCGACCAGTTCGAGACGGCCGTCACCGGCCCTTCGCCGGTCGTCCACCTCGCCGTCGAGAGCCCCGGCCTGCGCGCGGTCCACGAGCGACTCTGCGAGGCGTTCGACCCCATCGAGGACCTGGAAGGCGAGGCGTACGTCCCCCACGTCACCGTCGCCCGCGGCGGGGCCCCCGAACGCGCCGCGGCGGTCTGTGACCGCGAAATCGACCCGGTCGAGTGGACGGTGGACGAACTACAGGTGTACGACGCCGAGCGCGACCAGCGCGTGAGCCGACTGTCACTGCCGGCATGATGCGGTCGGTTGTAATACTGTCGGACACAAGTGATGCCACCGCTCCGATGACTGTTTCGGGGTCTTCGAGATGCATGTCCCCGAACGTCGACGAGCACGTTCACGTACTTGTGTCCGACAGTATTGCAGTCGCGCCTCGCGGCTCGCGGGTCGCTTCGCGCCGCGCACTCCCCGTTCGCCTTTCGAGGCCTCCCTTCGGTCGGCCTCGCGTTCCGCGGCCGGAAGTATTTTTGTGAGTCCGGCACCTCAACCGGGCATGGACTATCTGGAAGTCGAAGGCGCACGCGGGTTCGTCGCCCGGCTGGACCACGGGGGCGACTGGCGGGCGCAGATCGAGGCGTTTGCCGCCGACGAGGGCGTCAGATCGGCCTTCTTCATCGGGCTGGGGGCGGTCCAGGACGCCGAGATCTACTTCTACGACCAGGACGACCGGGAGTACGACGCCGTCGAGTTCGACGAACCCCTGGAGATGGCCGCCTGTCTGGGGAACGTCTCGGACCTGGAGGGCGAACCGTTCGCACACACCCACGCGGTCCTCTCGCGCGAGGACGGGTCGACGGTCGCGGGCCACCTGAACCGCGCGACGGTCTTCGCCGGCGAACTGTACGTCCGCACGTTCGACGTCCCGCTCGAACGCGCTCACGACGAGACGACTGACCTCGACCTCTGGCCGCTGTGATGGCCCCGCGGCACGACACCCGTCACGGG
Organism: Halobacteriales archaeon QS_5_68_33; assembly: GCA_003023785.1. Lineage (GTDB taxonomy): Archaea > Halobacteriota > Halobacteria > Halobacteriales > Haloarculaceae > QS-5-68-33. The sequence continues at coordinate 17,676 of PXRS01000019.1, forward strand.
CGGGGGGTCCGCGGAGGTGCCCGGCCGTGAGAGACGTCGACGAGCGCTACTTCGCGCGGCTCGAATCGGGGCTCGACGAGGCCTTCGAGGTGGCAGAGCGCGCTCGCGAGCGCGGCGGCGACCCGACCGAGAGCGTCGAGATCCCCGTCGCGCGGGACATGGCCGACCGCGTCGAGAACATCCTCGGCATCGACGGCGTCGCCGAGCGCGTCCGCGAACTCGAAGGCGAGATGAGCCGCGAGGAAGCCGCGCTCGAACTCGTCTCCGACTTCGTCGAGGGCTCCGTCGGGGACTACGGGACGAAAGCCGGCAAGATCGAGGGCGCGGTCCGGACCGCCGTCGCGCTGCTGACCGAGGGCGTGGTCGCCGCGCCCATCGAGGGGATCGACCGCGTCGAGGTGCTCACGAACGACGACGGCACGGAGTTCGTCAACGTCTACTACGCCGGCCCGATCCGCTCGGCCGGCGGAACCGCACAGGCGCTGTCGGTGCTGGTCGCCGACTACGCCCGCGCGCTCCTGGGCATCGAGCAGTACAAGGCCCGCGGCGAGGAGACGGAGCGCTACGCCGAGGAGGTGGCGCTGTACGACCAGGAAACCGGTCTCCAGTACTCCCCGAAGGACACGGAGACGAAGTTCATCGCCGAGCACGTCCCCATCATGCTGGACGGCGAGGCGACCGGCGAGGAGGAGGTTTCCGGATATCGGGACCTGGAACGCGTCGACTCGAACTCGCCCCGCGGCGGGATGTGTCTCGTCCTCGCCGAGGGGATCGCGCTGAAGGCACCGAAGATCCAGCGCTACACCCGCAACCTGGCGGAGGTCGACTGGCCCTGGCTCCAGGACCTCATCGACGGCACCATCGGGGAAGAAGGGGACGCGAGCGAGAAAGACGACGAAGACGCCGGCGAAGCCGAGAGCGGCGCGGACGATGCCGAGGACGACGCCGCCGAGGAGGGCGCCGACGAGGGAGCCGCGGGCCCGCCCCGGCCGGACCCGAACGGCAAGTTCCTGCGGGACCTGATCGCGGGCCGGCCGGTCTTCTCGCACCCGAGCGAAGCCGGGGGCTTTCGCCTGCGGTACGGCCGGGCGCGCAACCACGGCAACGCGACGGCGGGCGTCCACCCGGCGACGATGCACCTCGTCGACGACTTCCTGGCGACCGGCACCCAGATCAAGACCGAGCGCCCCGGCAAAGCCGCCGGCGTCGTCCCCGTCGACACCATCGAGGGGCCCACCGTGCGCCTGGCCAGCGGCGACGTCCGCCGGATCGACGACCCGGAGGAGGCGCTGGCGGTCCGCAACGGCGTCGAGAAGGTGCTCGACCTGGGCGAGTACCTCGTCAACTACGGCGAGTTCGTCGAGAACAACCACCCGCTGGTCCCCGCCGGCTACACCGTCGAGTGGTGGCGCCAGGAACTCGCCGACGCCGGTGCCGACGTCCGGGCGATGCGGGACTCCCTTTCCGTCGACCTGGCCGACCCGGACGCCGACGAGGCGCTCGCGTGGGCGAGCGAGTACGACGCCCCGCTCCACCCGAAGTATACCTACTGCTGGCACGACGTGGGCGTCGACGACGCCTGCGCGCTCGCCGACGCGGTCGACGAGGCCCGCGAGGACGCCGACGCCGGCGGGGACCTCGTCCTCCCGCGGTCCGAGCGCGTCCGGGAGACGCTCGAAGCCCTCCTGGTCGAGCACACACAGCACGAGGGGTCGCTGGTCGTCCCGGACTGGCGCCCCCTCGTCCGGACGCTCGGCTTCTCGGACGCGCTCGTTCGCGACTGGACCCGCGAGGACCTCCCGGAGCGCGCCCGCACCTACGCTGGCGGCGAGAACGCGATCGAGGCCGTCACCGAGGTTGCACCGTTCACCGTTCGCGAGCGCGCCCCCACCCGGGTCGGCAACCGGATGGGCCGCCCCGAAAAGTCCGAGCGCCGCGACCTCTCGCCGGCCGTCCACACCCTCTTTCCCATCGGAGAGGCCGGCGGCTCCCAGCGGAAGGTCGGCGACGCCGCCACCGAGGGCGACAGCGTCGACGGCTCGCAGGGCCGGGTCGAGGTCGAGGTCGGCCGCGAGGAGTGTCGCGACTGCGGGACCCGCACGTACAGACCGCGCTGTCCCGACTGCGGCGGCGTCGCCGAGGCCGTCTACGTCTGCCCCGACTGCGAGCGCGAGGTCGACCCCGACGAGTCCGGCCGGGCCGAGTGTTCGCGCTGCGGGACGCTCGCCCGCCCCACCCAGTACGAGACCATCGACGTCGGGAGGGAGTTTTCCCGCGCGCTGGAGAACGTCGGCGAGCGCCCCACCGCCTACGATACCCTCAAGGGGGTCAAGGGGCTGTCCTCGGAGCGCAAGACGCCCGAACCGATGGAGAAGGGGATTCTCCGGGCGAAGCACGACGTCTCGGCGTTCAAGGACGGCACCGTCCGCTACGACATGACCGACCTCCCCGTCACGGCGGTGCGACCGGGGGAACTGGACGTCACCGCCGAAGCGTTCCGGGCGCTTGGCTACGAGGCGGACGTCAACGGCGACCCCCTGCGCCACGACGACCAGCTCGTCGAGCTGCGCGTCCAAGATATCGTTCTCTCGGAGGGCGCCGCAGAGCACATGCTCCGGACCGCCAACTTCGTCGACGACCTGCTGGAACAGTACTACGGCCTCGACCGCTTCTACGAACTCGAGGAGCGCGACGACCTGGTCGGCGAACTCGTCTTCGGGATGGCTCCCCACACGAGCGCCGCGACGGTCGGCAGAATTGTCGGGTTCACCTCGGCGGCCGTCGGGTACGCCCATCCCTATTTCCACGCCGCCAAGCGGCGGAATTGCTTCCACCCGGAGACGAAGGTCTGGTACGAGAACGAGAGCGGGGAACTCCGGCACGAGTCAATCGAGGCACTGGTCGAGGAGTATCTCGACCCGGGAAGCGCGGACTGCGACGACTTCGGGACGCTCGTCGACGACCTCGAACACCTCGACGGCGACCTCGCGGTTCCGTCGTTCAGTAATGGCGGCACTCAGTCCCCACAGACCGTCGAGGCGGTCAGTAAACACCTCTCGCCGGACCATCTCATCGAGATAACCACGGAGTCCGGTCGGGAACTGACAGTCACGCCGGACCACGAGGTCCACGTCTACGACTCCGACCTCGGTCGGCTCGTCCCGGTTGCCGCGAGCGAACTCGACGATTCGGACTGTCTCGTCACGCCGAAACACGTCGATAGCGTCGCCCCTGACGAGGAATCGCGACGGTTCGACCTTCTCGAACTGTTCGTCGAGTCGGACGTCATCGACGACGACCGGTTGATGGTGAAAGGGCTCGACAAGAACCGGTTGTACGACCACTTCGAGCGCCGCCTCGCAGACGACTGGGACGGTCAGTTCTACCCCCTCCGGAGTACCGCCGACTACCTCGGACTCACGAAAAAGACACTGAGCAACTATCTCTACCGGGAGAGTATTTCCGTCGGTCTTCTCAGTGCGTTCTTCGACTCGACCGAAGATCTACTCGATTTCGTTCCCGAAGACATCACACTCGGGGTCAAGCGTGATAACACCGAGATCGACAGGTGTATCGCACTCGACGAACGGGTTGCGACCCTTCTGGGGTACTACGCTGCCGAAGGGTTCGCCCGCGAGCAGGAGACGCCGAAAGGAACGATCCACCAGACGACGGTCTGCGGAACCGACGAAGAGGCACGCCAGTTCTTCCTCAGCGTTCTTGTCGATGAATTCGGTGTCGACCCATACGTCGAAAACCACGCGAAAGTGACGGCATCGGGGCGGCTTCTTCGTGGATTTTTCGACACCGTACTGGATGCTGGTGTCTTCGCTCACACGAAACGCGTTCCCCAGTGTATCTTTGACGCACCAGACGAGATCGTCGCTGCATATCTCGCAGGCTACTTCAGCGGGGACGGTTCTGCTGACGCACGGACCGCACGAGTTTCGGCTACGACGGTCAGTCCAGAACTCAAATCCGACATCCTTGCTCTGCTGACCCGGTTGGGTATCACCGCGACGGTACACACCAACGAACCAGTGCTGCTCTCCGAGCAGTTTCCCGAGTTCTACGACGAGGACGACCGGTCGCTATCGCGTCCTAGTCACGAATTACACGTCTCCCGAGACGACGCTGTTCGTTTTGCCGGTCGTGTTGGCTTCCATCTCTCGGAAAAAGATAACCGACTCAAACAGCACGCCGAGGACCGAAATCCGGACAGTAACCATGCATACGTTTTTGACGGTGGAGCGGAGGGGTACCACCTGGACCCGATCCAGAGCGTCTCCTACACAGAATCGGACGTGGACTACGTCTACTGTCTTACCGTCTCCAACACCCACTC
>PXRS01000020.1:0-23965 GCA_003023785.1 Halobacteriales archaeon QS_5_68_33
CGCCGGCGATTCGATGGGCTTTCGGCGAATACTGTGAGTAGCGGTCACAGATGACTCGCTCACCGCTCGCTTTGCTCGCGGTTCGTTCGTCATACCGCAGAGAGACGCGCTCTCGCGCGTCTCGAACGGAAATTTACGCCAGCAAAAACTGCGAGCGAAGCGAGCAGTTCGCACGGCGTCCTGAACGGCCGGACCGAGAGAGATGGATTCATACGCGGGGGCCGCCTACGCCGCGACAATGGCAACAGCGGACGACGCCGAGGCGGACACGACGGGGATCGACGGGCCGCTGTGGACCGAAACCCACGCGCCGGCGCTCGGAGAACTGCCCCAGGCCGAGGTCCGCGAACAGCTACGGCGGGTCGTCGAGGAGCCGATGAACCTCGTCGTCCACGGGCCGCCCGGCGCGGGCAAGACCGCAGCCGTCCGCGCGCTGGCCGACGAACTCCACGAGGCCGAGGCCGACCTCGTCGAGATCAACGTCGCTGACTTCTTCGACATGACGAAAAAGGAGGTCAGCGAGGACCCCCGCTTTGCGCGGTTCGTCGACGCGAAGCGCCGGCGGGACTCGTCGAAGGCCGACCTCATCAACCACGTCCTCAAGGAGTCGGCGAGTTACGCGCCCGTCTCGGGGTCGTTCAAGACCGTCCTGCTGGACAACGCCGAGGGCGTCCGCGAGGACTTCCAGCAGGCGCTCCGGCGGGTGATGGAACGCCACCACGAGGCGACGCAGTTCGTCATCGCCACCCGGCAGCCCTCCGCGCTCATCCCGCCGATCCGCTCGCGGTGTTTCCCCGTGCGGATGCGTGCCCCGACCCACGACGAGACCGTCGACGTGCTCGAAGGGATCGCCGACGCGGAGAGCGCCGACTACGACGCGGAGGGCATCGAGTACGTCGCCGGCTTTGCCGACGGCGACCTGCGGAAGGCCATCCTGGGCGCCCAGACCACCCACGAGCAGGAGGGCGAGATCGCGATGAACGCCGCCTACGGGGTGCTGGGGTCGCTGGGAGTGGACGAGCGCGTCGGCGAGATGGTCACCGCCGCCGAGGCCGGCGAGTTCACCGACGCCCGCTCGACCCTGGACGAGTTGCTCGTCGACGAGGGCTACAGCGGGACGGAGGTGCTGGCCGACGTGTTGACCGTCGCGCGGTCGCGCTACTCGGGAGCGCGACTGGCGGAGGTCCACCATCTCGCGGGCGAGGTCGACCTGGACATCGAGGAGGGGACCGACGACCGCCTGCACGTCTCGCACCTGCTGGCGGAACTGGGCGAACTCGACGGGGACGCCTGATACGGTCGGTTGTCAATCAGCTCCGGATCTCGTCGAATCGGTCGGCGAACTACCGGTAAACCGTTACAAGACCGTATCAGTCGCCCCGGTAGAGGAGGACCGGCTTCCGGTCGACGAGTTCCAGCCCCCGTTTGCGTTCGCTCTCGTGGCGGTCCGGGTTCCCGCGGGTGGTCACGCCGCTGTCACGAGCGCCGCGGCCGCCGTCAGGTTCCGTGTTGCCAGGAGTCCATGTACTCGCGCTGGGCGTCGGTCAACCCGTCGAAAGCGACGCCCTCGGCGGCGAGTTTGGTCTCGGCGACCTCGCGGTCGAGTTCGTCGGGCACCTCGTGGACGCCCGCGGCGTACTCGCTGTCTCGCGGGCCTCGCCCGCCCGACTGTCCCGCGGAACCCCGTGCCGCGCTCTCCACCAGTTCCCGGACGACGACGGCCTGGATGCCGAACGACTGGTCCATCACCTCGACCGGGTGACCCAGCGCGACGGGGGTCGCGAGGTTCACCAGGCGTCCCTCCGCGAGGACGTTCAGCCGGCGGCCGTCGGCCATCTCGTACGCACGGACGCCGTCCCGAGCCTCGGAGGTGTCGACCGCCAGCTCCGAGAGGGCGTCGAGGTCTACCTCGATGTCGAAGTGACCGGCGTTGGCCAGCAGAACGCCGTCGTCCATCCGCTCGAAGTGCTCCGCGACGATGACGTCGCGGTTGCCGGTGGTCGTGATGAAGACGTCGCCCACCTCGGCGGCCTCGGCCATCGGCATCACGTCGTAGCCCTCCATGTGTGCCTCCAGCGCCCGCCGGGGTTCGACCTCGGTCACGACGACGTCGGCGTTCTGTCCCGCGGCCTTTTTCGCGACGCCCTTTCCGCAGTGGCCGTAGCCCGCGACGACGACGGTCTTGCCCGCCCACGAGAGGTTCGTCGTCATCGCGATGCTCGCGAGCGTGGACTCGCCGGTGCCGTGGACGTTGTCGAACAGCCGCTTCATCGGCGTGTCGTTGACGGCGAAGATAGGGTATTCGAGTTCGCCGTCGTCGTCCATCGCCCGCAGGCGGTGGACGCCCGTGGTCGTCTCCTCGGCGCCGCCGACGATGCCGTCGACGAGTTCGGGGTGGTCCTCGTGGATGGCGGCGACGAGGTCCATCCCGTCGTCCACAGTAACGGAGGGTTCGTGGGCGATGACGGCCTCGATGGCCGCGTAGTAGGCCTCGTCGTCGACGCCGCGCTCGGCGTAGGAGGTGACCCCGTCGACGGCGTCCAGCGCCGCCGACACGTCGTCGTGGGTCGACAGCGGGTTACAGCCGGTGATCGCCACCTCGGCGCCGCCGGCCGCGAGCAGTTCGGCGAGGATCGCCGTCTTGGCCTCGACGTGCATCGCCATCCCCACGGTCTCGCCCGCGAGCGGCCGGTCGCGCTCGAAGTCCGTCCACAGCGAGTCGAGGATGGGCATGTGCTGGCGCGCCCAGTCCATCTTCCGGCGGCCCTCCTCGCGGGCGGTTTCGGGGTCGTCGAGCGTTGCGGTAATGGGTTCGGTCATGCCCGGACGAACGGACAGCGCACGCAAAAAGGCGCTGAATCCGTCGGCTCGCCACTCTGCCTGTACGACGCCGATGAACGCGAGCGCCGGGTCACTCGACCGCGGCGTCGTCCGTGACCTTGACGAAGTCCAGCGCGGCGGTGTGTTCGGTCCGAACGAGGCTCTCGTCGTTTATCTCCAGTTGCAGGCCGTCGATCCGTTCGGCAAGGCGGGTGATGTCCTCGTCGTCTCTGCCGACGGCCCTGATGAGCAAGTTGTGCTGGCCGGTCATCAACTCGGTCACCTGGACCACCCCGGACATCCCGATTATCTCGTCGGCCACGCGGGTCCGCTCGCTGATCCGGACGGTGCAGGTGAACAGAAACACGAACTCGAACCCCGCCCGCTCCGGGTCGACCGTCGCCGTGTATCCCGTGATGACGTCCGCCGCTTCCAGCCGGTCCATCCGGTTGTGCACCGTGTTGTCCGAGACGCCGACCGCCTCGGCCAGTTCGACCGCCGTGTACCGGGCGTTGTCCTGCAACCTGCGCAGTATCTGCCTGTCGACCTCGTCCAGGTCTATCGGGTCCATACCTCCCGGACGGCCTCGACGGGATTATACCTGTTGATACTCCACACAGTACAGCTACAGGTAAAAATTATTCCTGTTTTCGTCCGGTATAGCACTATTTCCGAATCTCTGGCTCGTTCATTTATATATAGAATCAGAAAAAGGGATATATTTACGAACTTTCCGAATTTGGTTCGATATATCTCGCAAGTGCGGCTCTTGGGTTGGAGTATCGATAATTCGGCGGTGGTTTTATGTATCTATGTCTCCGAATACGAATGTGAACCACACAGCAACCGTCGTTCGACCGCCCGGTTACCCCGAGGCGTCTTCCGTCACGCACGCAGTCGTCGAAGCCGTCGCCGACGCAATATCACGTTTACGTACTGCGATTACCGGATCACCGTCGACGGCGACGGGTCGGTCGCGCTCTCGGAACGCCGCTCCGGGAACTGATACTGCCGGCTGTAAGTCTGTCAAGAATTTCGCCGCCCCGGAGCGGCGAATATCTTCACGAAGTTACAGCCGGCAGTATGAGACGGCCGGTTGTAACTCAGTTCCGGGGTTCGTCGGATCGGTCGGCGAAATACCAGTAGATCGGTACAACCGACCGCATGACCTTCCGCCCGCAGGCCAGTGGCTATTTGACCGCCGGTCACGTCGTCGGACGCATGCGCGCAGCGGTGTTCACGGGGCACGGCGAACCGCTCGACGTCCGCGAGGTCGACGACCCCGAACCGGACCCGGACGGGGCCGTCGTCGCGGTCGAGGCCTGCGGGGTCTGCCGGAGCGACTGGCACGCCTGGCAGGGCGACTGGGACTGGCGCGGTCTCGACCCCGTGCCGGGGCACGTGCTCGGCCACGAACCCGCCGGCCACGTCCTCGAAATTGGCGAGGAGGTCGAGCGCGTCTCCGAGGGCGACCACGTCGCCGTCCCGTTCAACCTCGGGGACGGCTCCTGTCACCGCTGCAAGACCGGCCACTCCAACATCTGCGAGAACCGCCAGGCCCTCGGACTGCAACCCGACGCGCCCGGGGCGTTCGCCGAGCAGGTGCCCGTTCCCCACGCCGACCACAACCTCGTGAAACTCCCCGAGGGCGTCTCCTCGACGGAGATGGCGGGGCTGGGCTGTCGGTTCATGACCGCCTTCCACGGGCTGGCCCACCGCGCCGACCTGGGCGCGGGCGACTGGTTCGTCGTCCACGGCTGTGGCGGCGTCGGCCTCTCCGCCGTACAGATCGCCACCGCCCTGGGCGCCAACGTCGTCGGCGTCGACCTCGTGGAGGAGAAACTCGACTTCGCCGAGGGGCTGGGCGCCGTGACGACGGTCAACGCCGCCGAGGTCGACGACCCCGCCGCCGAAGTCCGGGCGGTCACGGACGGCGGCGCCGACGTCTCGATGGACGCGCTGGGCGTCGAGACGACCTGCCGGAACGCCATCCGGAGTCTGGGCAAGACCGGCCAGCACGTCCAGGTCGGTCTCACCACGGAGGGCGCGGAGGGGAACCTCTCGCTGCCGACCGACGAGATGGTCACCAGCGAGATCGACTTCTACGGGGCGCTGGGGATGCCCCCCGAGCGCTACGACGAGATCTTCCGGATGGTCGCGACCGGGAAACTCGACCCCGCCGCCGTGGTCACCGACCGCATCGCCCTCGAGGACGTCTCCGACACGCTCGCCGCGATGACCGACTACGAGACCGTCGGGATCCCCGTCGTCGACGAATTCTGAACTGGCTTCGCTCGGGACGCTCTCGCGGGAATCACGTTCCGCCGTCGGCTCGCGCGACGAGGTCGTAGGCGCGTTCGTTCGCCCGGTCGCGAAGCGCGCGCTCGTCGACCCCCGGCAGTTCGCGGTCGCGCATGACCACCTGCCCGTCACAGACGGTGTGGCGCACGTCGCTCCCGCGGGCGGCGTAGGCGAGGTGGCTCACCAGGTCGTGGGCCGGCGTGAGGTGGGCGGCGTCCGGATCGAGGACGGCGAGATCCGCAACCGCGCCCGCCGCGATCCGGCCGCCGTCGAATCCGAGCAGCTCGGCGCCGCCCCGCGTGGCCATCTCGACCGCCGCGGCGGCCGGGACCGCGCTGGCATCGTCGGCGGCGAGTTTACCCACCATTGCGGCGTCGCGGATCTCGTCGAACATGTCGAGGTCGTTGTTCGACCCCGCGCCGTCAGTGCCGATCCCCACCGTCACGCCCGCCTCGCGGTAGCGCCCGACCGGCGCCATCCCGCTCGCGAGTTTCATGTTCGAGGCCGGACAGTGGACGACCCCCGTCCCGGTCCCGGCGAGCAACTCGATCTCCGCCCCGTCGACGTGGACGCCGTGGGCGCAGAACGATTCCGCGCCGAGCAGGCCCACGTCGTCGGCGTATTCCAGCGGGCGAACGCCGTGTTCCGCGACGATGGGGTCGACCTCGTCGGTCGTCTCGTTGGCGTGGAAGTGGACCCGCAGGCCCGCCTCCCGGGCCGTCGGGACGAACTCCCGGAGGTATTCCTCGCCGACGGTCGTCAGCGAGTGGGGCTGGAACGTCGTCGTGACCCGCCCGTTTGCGGCGCCGTCCAGTTCCCGCGCCACCTCGAGGCTCCGCTCCATGTCGGCTCGCGCGGCGTCGTCGTCCTTGCCGACCGTGATGGCGGTGTGGCCCAGCACCGCTCGCGGCCCTATCTCCTCGACGGCGTCGGCGATCTCGGGGACGTGGAAGTACATGTCCGACAGCGCCGTCGTCCCCGATTTGACCATCTCCACGAGGCCGAGCTCCGCGCCGACGCGGACGTCCGCGGCGGTGAGTTCGGCCTCGACCGGCCAGATGTCCTCTTCGAGCCAGCGGTCCAGCGGCTTGTCGTCGGCGTATCCGCGGAACAGCGTCATCGCGACGTGCGTGTGGGCGTTGACCAGGCCCGGGATGACGAGGCCGTCCGAGGCGTCGAGTTCGTCGTCGGCGCCGAACGCGCCGGGGTCGTCGACGCCGACTATCTCGCCGCCCTCCTGGTCGACGAGGACGTCCGCCCGTTCGACGGTCATGTCCGGCCGGAGCACCTGCCCGCCCGAGACGAGGAGTTCGCTCATGGTACCGGATTCGGTGGGCCCCCGGGTGAATCTACTGGTCCGGGTGCTCGGGAGAGCGCCCCATCGGTCGGTGTAGAGGAATGGGATGCCACTGTTCGGTGGTCGCGTCTCAAAGGACTGGTTTCAGCAGCCGAAATCACTCAACGAGTATATTACGAACAGAGTCTAAGTAACAGCAAGTTAGTGACTGTTTCAGACGGTCGGTTGTGCCGATCTACCGGTAGTTCGCCGACCGATTCGACGAAATCCGGAAATGATTTACAACCGACCGTATCAATTATCGCAGGTAGGTATTCACTCAAAGAGATAAAGCCCGGCCCTCGCTTGTTGCGGTCGGGGCTTCCTGTTTCTGCGTCGGACCTTGGACCCGACGTGGGCACAGTGGTTCCAGACTCCGCAGGCGATCTCCCTTTATAAGCAGTTCGGAGTGTCCCGCTCCTGCCGATTCGACACTCGGCCACAACCGCCGATGCACGCTTCCTGTCGCGTTTGAACACCGCCGGAGGCGCGGCGAGCGCCTTACTACACTGTTCGACCGCCGGGGTAGTAATACTGCCGGCTGTAAGTCTGTCAAGAATTTCGCCGCCCCGGGGCGGCGAATATCTTCACGAAGTTACAGCCGGCAGTATAAGGCCATGCCGGACAGTGGAAATGAAATAGATGACGGACGCTGTATCCCCTCCCTGCTCGCGCCTTCGACGCTCGCTGAGGAAGGGGGCTTAGCGCCCTGCACCGCACAAATTAAACACGGGGCAGATCGGTTGGGCGCTATCCACGTATAGAGGTCCGATCAGAAATGAGGGCCTCATCATACTAGAATGAACTTGCGAACAACATAATTCATCGCTCACGACATATGCTTGTAGTCACCGCGCTGATGATACTGGGGTTGCTTGGTGGCGTAATTGCCGCCCAATTGCGAGCGCTACGACTCGGTGGTGTCATCATTACACCCCTGTTTGCGATTTATTTCTTGCGCTCGTTCGGCACGTTCCCGCTCTTGCTCATGAGCGTACTTGCAGGATACACGTCGCTCTGGATAGTGAAACGGCGGACGATGATATACGGGCGGCCCTTGTTCGTGATCGCTATCGTCACCAGCAGTCTCGTTCCGTTGTTCGTATATCTGCTTGTCGATGCTGGATTCGGTCCACAAGGAATTGTCACTGAACTCGGGTTCATCGGGAGTGTGTTGCCCGGAATTGCAGCGTATAATTTCCACCGGCTCTCACCGGACCGTCGTGTAATTGACGCTGTCTGGAGCATGGGACTCCTCTTATTTCTGGTGGTCGCCGGCATCGGTTTCGTTATTCTCGTCGGGGTGACTCCACTTTCGACAGTGACGCCGCCTGTGCTGTTGGGTCCGGAATCCGACATCGCCCGGGCCTTCGGGCTGGTGGTCACGGAGGCGAGCCATCCCGTCCTTCTTCCGTTTCCGGCGGAACTCGGGATGTTGGGCCTCGGTCTGTTCACCTCAGAGATGATCCGTACACGATGGGGCGTCCGTATTGCCGGACTCATTGTTCTCCCGCTCTTGGCGCTGTTTGCGTTTCGAAACCAGTGGTTACTCCCGATGTATGGTATCGCTGCTGGGAGCGCATACGTTGGTATTCAACTCTTCCACCAGTGGACGCTGATCTACGGACGCGTCTTGTTATCGATGGGCGTTATTTTCGGAATGCTGACGGGGATATCGGTAGCGCCCTCGTTACCGTTCGAGAACGGGCTGCTCCCGTTCTTTACTGGTCTACTTGGTGGCGTCAGTGCCTACAACGTTCATTGTATCGCACCGGCCGAACGGCGGGCTTCGGTCCTGCTATCCGCCGGTGCGTTCGTGGTCTTCGTGGCCGTCGGGAGAGTTTTTTTGACTCCGTTCCCGGATGGTATCCTCGTTGAGGTCGGGATTGAACACATCATCGGTGGTGGTATCGTCCTTGCAGTAGCACTGCGGGAAGCAGTCCGGCTGGAGATGATTCGATCTTCAGAGTTCGGTTCCATCACCGAACTCGAGGAGAGGAAAGATGAATCCCGGAACGAAACGTCAGCATGAGATGGCGACGCCCGTCTGAGTGGCTTGATCGCCTTCTCAATATTGGTAAGGAGTTCGCAGGTAGTGGCCCGTTTCATAGGCGACGGCTTTCGAACATCTCGATCCGACTCTCTGTCTCGGGAGTGCGGGGCAAATCGACGGCAGTCCGCTGGCTCCACGATGTGTTTCATGACCGCGGATACGAGACGTATGCCAAGGTGACGGGCGTGGTCCCGGCCTCGGTATACAACGACTTCGAATACGAGATCGAACGCGGAGTGGCCGTCAGGCTATACGAAAACGAACGAGAACTGAAACGGTTCGAGAGCCCCGACGTGGCAATTTTCGAAAACCAGGGGATCCGGGAATACACAACGCGGCTGGTTAACCAGCAATTCGTCCGGCCGCAGGTGGTCTTCCTCACCAATGTCCGAGAGGATCATCTGGACACGATGGGCGGGAGTCGGCAGGCTGTCGCGCGCTCGCTGGCCAGGTCGATCCCGGGAGGAACTCACGTTGTCAGTGGGGAACAGAACCCGCAGATCAGGGACTATCTTGAACGAGAACTCGACCGTCGGGATGCGACTATCACACACGTCACCGTCCCAGCGCGACACGAGACGGTCCCGGGAGCAGAAATCGTCTATGGGATCGACTTGGTCCTCCAAGCGGTCGACGAACCGCCGCTGTCTCCAACTGAGCGTGAGTCGCTTCTTGACCAAATGGACGTGTCATGGACACATCTTCCAGCGGGACGTATTTTCAACGCCGCAGCCGCAAACGATGTCCAAAGTACAGAACTGATCCGGCGGCATTTACTCAGTGATGCTGACGAAGTCATCCAACCAGTAGTATATCTCCGGAGTGATCGTCGCGGCCGAACTGCCTCGTTCCTCCGCTACCTCACGAAATTGGCCGAACAAGGTGCGATCGAACAGGCCAGGGTCGTGGGCGAGGACGCGGATCTGTTCGCGCTCAATACCTCATTCCCGGTTGTTGTTCACGACGAAACCCGAGAGAGCCCAACGGAACTCCTTGACAGCGCTCTCGCCGACTGCTGGCCGGTCATGGTAGCAGGAAACACGGTTTCGGAATTCATGACAGAACTGGCAGCCGACATCGAACAGCGCAGGACTGAGTGAAACAGATACCCGAATGAGCTTTATAGAATCTTCCTGTGCAGTATCTACACACGACGGACCAAACGACTACGCTCCTCGAATTCACTCCCGACTCGCCCGGTCACGCAGGCGGTCGATCCGCCGGACGAGCGGCGGTTCCATCCGCCGGAGCGCCGCTAGTCGTCCCCACTCCATGGGCGCGTCGTTCGGGTCCGCGAACGTCTCGATGGTCCCCTCGACCGCCGGCAGCGAGACCGCCAGGGACAGGAAACGGACTACCGGCATGGCCGGGGGTGACCGTCAGCGTCTTTCGGCGCGCTTCCCTACCCGGGACACTGGATGTCGAGCTACGGCAGACTCGGTCGGGCGGTCGCGGGTCTCCGCGGCGAGGGCCGCGGGTGGCTCCTGCTGTCGGTCGCCGTCGGCTGGTTTTTCGTCCTCGGGATGCGCTTCGCCGTCCCCGGTATCCTGCCGACGATCACCGACGATTTCACCGTGTCGGCCTCGGAGGCCGGCCTCGCCGTCACCGTGCTGTGGGTGACCTACGCGGCGATGCAGTTCCCGGCGGGCTACTTCGCCGACCGCCTGGGCGAGCGCGTCCTCCTGGTCGCCGGCCTGCTGGTGTCGGCGGTCGGTCTCGTCAGCTACACCTTCACGCCCACGTTCGGGCTGTTCGTCCTCGCGACGGGCGTGTTCGGCCTCGGGAGCGGGCTCTACGGTCCGCCCCGCGGGACCGTCATCTCGAAGACCTACGACGACAACGACGGCGCCGCGTTCGGGTTGATGCTCGCGGCCGGGAGCGTCGGCGCCGCGGCCCTGCCCGCGGCGGCCGCCGTCGCCGTCACGTCCGTCGGCTGGCGGACGGCCGTCGGCGTCGTCGCCCCCGTGTTCCTCCTCTCGGCCGCGGCCGTCTGGTGGGCCGTTCCCGATACGCGCATCCGGGCCGACGGCGAGGGCGACGGCGCCGACCGGTCGATGGGTGACGCGGTCCGGGCGGCGGCAGCCGCGGTCCGGGACCGCCGGATCGCGCTGGCCGTCGCCGGCGCGACGCTCATGCTCTTTGCCTTCCAGGCCGCGACGGCGTTCCTGACGACCTATCTCACCGCGACCGGCCGGTTCACGCAGGGGACCGCCGGTGCGGTGCTGGGCGTACTTTTCCTGGTCGGTGCCGCCTCGCAGTTCGCCGGCGGCGGCCTCGCCGACCGCTTCGGGACACCGCGGGTGCTCGTCGGCATCGGCGCCGCGAGCGTCGTCCCGCTGGCGGCGCTCCCGCTGGTCGAGGGCCGCCTCGCGCTCGGCGCCGTCGGCGCGCTCGTCGGCGTCCGGATGGCCGTCGGCCCCGTCTCGAACGCCTACATCATCGCCTTGCTCCCCGACGACGTCCAGGGGACCGCCTGGGGGGCGCTCCGGACGGGTTTTTTCATCGTCGGCTCGTTCGGGTCGACGGTCGTCGGCTACATGGCCGACGCCGGGCTGTTCGACCTCGCTTTCTACATGCTCGCCGGGATCACCGCCGTCGGCGCCGGCGTGTACGTCTTCCTGCCCGAGCGACCCTGAACGCGGTTCCGTCGTCCGGGACTCGCTGCCGGGGGCGGCCTCCCCGAGAGGGAAAGACAGTTGCCCGCGGGCGTGCCAGGTGGGGTATGCGCATCGCCGTCCCGAACAAGGGCCGCCTGCACGAGCCGGCGATAGACCTGCTGGACCGTGCGGGCCTGCACGTCACCGACGGCGCCGACCGCAAACTGTACGCACAGACAGTCGACCCCGACGTGACGGTGCTGTACGCCCGGGCCAGCGACATCCCCGAATACGTCGCTGACGGCGCCGCCGACGTCGGCATCACGGGCCTCGACCAGGCCCGCGAGGCCGATGTCGACCTCGTCGACCTGCTCGACCTGGAGTTCGGGGCCTGTCGCCTGGTGCTCGCCGCCCCAGAGGACGGCGACATCGACGCCGTCGGCGACCTGGCTGGCGGGACGGTCGCCACGGAGTTCCCGAGCGTCACCCGCCGCTTCTTCGACGAGCGGGGGGTCGCGGTCGACATCGTCGAGGTGTCGGGTGCGACCGAACTCACCCCTCACGTCGACATCGCCGACGCCATCGTCGACATCACCTCCACGGGGACGACCCTCCGGGTGAACCGCCTCGCGGAGGTCGCCGACGTCCTCGACTCGTCGGTCAGGCTGTTCGCCCGCGGGGACGTCGCCGACGACGAGAAGGTCCAGCAGGTCCGGATGGCGCTGGCCTCGGTGCTCGCCGCCGAGGACCGGCGCTACCTGATGCTGAACGTCCCCGAGACGGCGCTGGACGACGTCAGGGAGGTGCTCCCGGGCATGAGCGGCCCGACAGTCATGGACATCGCCGGCTCCGCGGAGGTCGCCGTACACGCCGTCGTCGACGAGCGCGAGGTGTTCGAGACCATCAACGCGTTGAAGGCCGTCGGCGCCAGCGACGTCCTCGTCACCGAGATCGAGCGGCTGGTGGAGTGATCACACCAGCCCGAAGACGTTGTCGAGCGCGACGCCCAGCACGGCGGTAAACGCGAAGTGGAGCAGCGTCAGCGCGGCGGTGGGACGCCAGGTGATCCGGTAGACGGAACTGATGGCGATGGCGTCGGCGACGAGCGTCGCGACGAGGACGACGGCGACGCCGAGACTCGGCGAGACGAACCCGACCGCGTCGACGCCCCAGCGGCCCAGCAGGATCGACACCAGCGCCGGCGCGGCCCCGGCGTAGGCGGCCCGCTGGCTGGGCACGTCCCCGACGAAGAAGGTCGCGGCGAGGTGCAGTGTCACGGCGTAGAACAGCCACGCGAGGAGGAACGTGACGACGAACGCCACCACTCCCCCGCCCGTCGGGTCCGGACTCGCCTGGAGCATACCGCCACTTCGACCGCCCGCGGCTTGGCTCCTGCCATTTCCGGTCGCCACCCCCGCCTGATACGGTCGGTTGTACCGATTTACCGGTAGTTCGCCGACCGTATGACTCCCGGTTGTTCCTGCTCCCCGCCGGACCTGTACGATCGACCAGAGATATCGGTCGATGACGGACGATCCTGTCCGTGTGAACTGCTCTCGCGGCCCCGCAAATAAAAATCAACGGTGTGAAACGCGAGACCACGGGACGATGGACGGACGTTCGCTAGTACACTGGAAGCAATAATAGGGATGAACTTATATCGGGGAGGGTGGTAATGTCCGACAGTAATGAGACCGAACGTTCCGGTGGACGAGTCGGCACAGTACGAGTGTCCAGCGTGTGGCAAGCGGGTCGAATCGCCCGACGACCGCGAGTGTGAGTGCGGGGAACTGCTGCGGGACCTCGCAAACTCGCGGGACCTGTAGCGCCGCGAGCGACGGAGCGCCAGCGGCGTCCCGTCCGGCAGGAATCACCCGTTCGAAGGGGTTCGACGGCGACGACCGGCGGTGGTCGGTGGTGGAAACCGCGGAAACTCCCGTTTGGTCATTCCAGCAGTCCGAGGTCCTCGAGGCGGGACACTATCTTGTCGACGGCTTCCTCGGCGTCCTCGGGCTGTTTGCCGCCGGTGATGACGAGCTTGCCCGAGCCGAAGAGCAGCGCGACCACGTCGGGGTCGTCGAGCCGGTAGACCAGCCCGGGGAACTGTTCGGGTTCGTACTCGATGTTCTCCAGCCCCAGCCCGATCGCGATGGCGTTGAGGTTGAGGTTGCGCCCCAGGTCGGCCGAAGTGACGATGTTCTGGACGACGATCTCCGGGTCCTCGTCGACCTGGATGTTCAGGTTCCGGAGCTTGTCGAAGACGATGCGGAGGCTCTCGTGGACGTCGTCAGTGCTTTTCGCGCCGGTACAGACGATCTTGCCGGAACGGAAGATGAGCGCCGCCGACTTGGGTTTCTGAGTGCGGTAAACGAGCCCCGGGAACTGTTCGGGGTCGTAATCCGCGCCCTCCAGGTCCATCGCCACACTCTGCAGGTCGAGTTCCTGTCCGATCCCCGTCGAAGCCACGACGTTCTCTATGTTGATAGTCTCTTTCGGGTCGGCCATGTGTCGACTTAAACGACGTATTTAAACTATATAAACTTTCATGGGTCGCCCTGACAGGTCACACGCACAGAGGGGTCGGCCGGCACGGGAACGGGGGGCAACCGGCACGGAAAAGGGGACCCACCGGAGGGTTCTTGCCCGGCGCGGGGCGACTCCCCGGCGTGTACCTCCTCGAACTCGCCGGGCAGGACGACGCATTCGCGGCCTGCGAGGCCGAGAGCGCCGCGACGGGGGTCGAACTCGTCGGCGCCGGCCTGGCGACCGCGCGGGCGCTCACGGACCGCGTTGACGCCCTCGCGTTCACCCGGCGCGCGAGCGCGCTCGTCGGGACGACCGACCCGACTGTCGAGAACGCGGCGGCACTGTTGTGCGCCGCGGGGGTCGACCGCGAGGGGTCGGTTGCGGTCCGGGCCGTCGACGTTCGCGGGACGACCGGCGTCGACACGCAGCGCGCCGAGCGGGCGCTGGGGGACCTCCTCGTCGACCGGGGGTTTCGAGTCGACCTGGACGACCCCGACCACGAACTCCGGGCGCTGTTCGCTGGCCCGCCCGGCAGCGACGGCGACTCCGACTCGCGGGTGTGCGCGCTGGGCTGGTTGACCCGCGCGGTCGAGCGCTCCTTCGGCGAGCGCAGGCCCAGCGACCGTCCCTTTTTCCAGCCCGGAAGCATGGACCCGATCCACGCCCGCGCCCTGGTCAACGTCGCCGGCGCTCGCCCGGGCGGGACGCTGCTCGACCCGATGTGTGGCACCGGCGGCCTCCTCCTGGAGGGGGCGCTGGTCGGCGCGCGCGTCGTCGGCGTCGACGCACAGGCGAAGATGGTCGCGGGGACCCGCCGGAATCTCCGCGAACTCGTCCCCGACGCGCCGGCCGCGGTCTGTCGCGGCGACGCGACCCGCCTGCCACTCGCCGAGGACGCCGCCGACGCCGCCGTCGTGGACGTCCCCTACGGTCGCCAGTCGAAGATCGAGGCCGACTCGCTGGACGCGCTCGTCGGCGACGCGCTCGCGGAGGTGCGGCGCGTCTCCCCCCGCGCGGTCGTCGTCGGCGACCGGTCGTGGGTCGGGGCGGCGCGGGACGCGGGCTGGACGGTCGAACGCTCGTTCGAGCGCCGGGTCCACCGCTCGCTCGTCCGGCACGTGCTGGTACTGGCGCGGTGATGCTGCCGGTTCGTGTCGGCGGTATCACGCGTGTCGGCCGTCGGGTGGGAGCCTTTATTTTGCCGGACGGCCACCTACGCGATAATGCAGCAGTATCTCGATCTCGTGCGGGAGGCCATCGCCGAGGGGACCTACAAACCCAACCGGACCGGCGTCGACACGCTGGCGACGTTCGGCGCCCACTACGAGGTCGACCTGTCGGCGGGCTACCCGCTGCTGACGACGAAGAAACTCGACGGCTTCCGGTGGAACTCGCTCATTCACGAGGTCCTCTGGTATCTCTCCGGCGAGGAACACATCCGCAACCTGCGCGAGGAGACGAGCATCTGGGACGACTGGGCCGACGAGGAGGGCCACCTGGACACCGCCTACGGCCGCTTCTGGCGGCGCTACCCCGTCCCCGAGGAGGGACTCCCGGGCGAGTCCTGGCCCGACGACGCGGGCCGCTGGCTGAACGACGACGAGCGCACGTTCGACCAGATCCAGTACGTCCTGGACCAGTTGCGCGAGAAGCCCCGCTCGCGGCGCCTCGTGGTGAACGCCTGGCATCCCGCCAACGCCGCCGTCTCGACGCTGCCGCCCTGTCATTACACCTTCGTCTTCACCGTCCAGGGCGACCGCCTCAACACCCACCTCACCCAGCGCTCGGGCGACATCGCGCTGGGCGTTCCCTTCAATATCGCCGCCTACGCCCTCCTGACCCACGTCGTCGCCGGGCGCACGGGGTTCGAGGTGGGGTCGCTCTCACACACCATCGTCGACGCCCACGCCTACTGCGGGGAGGGGTTGCGCGGCGAGTGGTACCGCGACAACCGGGCCGCGCTCCGCGAGCGGATGGGCAACGTCACCGACCGCGCCGAGTACGCCGACGTGCAGGCGTGGATCGAGGACGAGGCACCCGCCGAACCCGGCGTCGAGAACGCCGACCACGTCCCGAACCTGCTCGAACAGTTGACTCGTGAACCCCGCGCCCGGCCCACCATCGAGGTGACCGACAAACCCGTCGACGACCTCGAATTCGAGGACGTCGAATTGCGGGACTACGACCCGTGGCCCGGACTCGATTTCGCGGTCGCGGAGTGACAATGCGTGACGGTCCGACTGCGGCAGCGGTCGACATCGCGCTCGTCGCGGCCGTCGCCGAGAACGGCGTCATCGGCGCTGACGGCGGGATGCCCTGGCACTATCCCGCCGACCTGGCCCGCTTCAAGGAGACGACGATGGGCCACCCCGTCGTCCTCGGTCGGCACACGTTCGAGTCCATCGCCGCCCGCCTCGGCGGCCCCCTCCCCGGCCGGACGAACGTCGTCCTCTCGCGGTCCGACCCCGACGTTCCGGCGGGCGTGGTCGTCGCGACGAGCGTCGACGAGGCAGTCGCGGCGGCGGGCGAAGCCGCCGCGGAGTCGGGCGTCGGGACGGCCTACGTCGCCGGCGGCGCCGCCGTCTACGAGCAGTTCCTCCCCCTGGCCGACCGCATGGTCTTGACCGAGGTGCCCGAACGCCCCGACGGGGATACGTTCTTCCCCGAGTGGGACCGGTCGGCGTGGGTCGAGGTCGACCGCGAGCACGAGGACGAGCTGGCGTTCGTGACCTACGAGCGAGCGTGCTAGTGTTTCTCGCGGAAGGTTCGACGATACCCCGCCAGTCCGGTCCGGAGAAACGCTGTCACCCGGTGACCCGACCGACTCACGCGGTCGGTTATAAGTCATTTCCGGGAGTCACCCGCCCGGCGAATCACCGGTGAACAGTGACAACCGACCGTATCAGTCGCTCTCGCCGCGGTCCGAGGCGCGGTGTTCGCTGATCAGACGGTCGACCATCTCGGCGTTGCGCTCGCGCTCGCGCTCCTCGGCGCGGCGCTCCCAGTCCTCGATGGCGGCCTCGACCTCGCGTTCGCGGGCGACCGCGAGTTCGTCGACCTCCTGGACCGTCACGAGGTCGCCCGGCGCGACGGGCACGTCGTGTTTGAAGAGTATCTCGTCGGCGATGTCGGAGAGGCCGCCGTTCCGGAGGACGACCCGCGGGTCGATGTCGACGACCATGTCCGCGGTCGAGGCGCCCGCGCCGGAGGCGTCCCGGAACATGACTACGTCGTTCTCGGCGAGTCCGAACCGCTCGTCGGCGTCCTCGATGGCGTCGCGGGTGAACTGCTCGACCACTTTCACGGGAACCAGCCCCTCCTTCTTCTCGGAGACGTCCGCGAAGTTCGAGTGGTCGAGTTTCCACAGCGCCTTCAGCCGTTCGAGTTTGCCCTCCAGTTCCTCGATTCGCTCGTCGCGCTCGTCGATCTCGGACTGGAGGCGGCGGTTCTCGCGTTCGAGGCGGGTGACCTCCCGGTCCCGGCGGGCCTCCTTGCGCCCCTCGCTGCGGGCCGCGGCGAGTTTCGACTCGTAGTCGTCGAGTTCCGCGTCCTTCTCGGCGACGGTCTCCTCCAGGCGCTCGACGTGGTCCTGGAGGCGCTCGACCTGCCGTTCGAGGTCGGCGATGCGCTTCTCCTCGGCGGTGGGTTCCCGCGGGTCGTGTTCGTGGTCGTCCTCGTCGGCCTCGTCGTCGTCCCGGAACGCCGCCAGGGCGGTCTCGACGGACTCCTCGCCGGCGACGACGCGGGCGACGACCGGGCCGACGTCCTGGCCGGGCGGCACCTTCGCGGCGACCCGGTCGAACTGGTCCTCGTGGTCGTCGTAGGCAGAGAGGGCGGCGGCCATGGCGTCGCGCTCGTGGTCGTTGTCGTAGCCCGCCTGGCGGGTGCGGTGCTGTTTCGTGTCCACCGGCAGGTCCCGCTCCGGGGTCCACCCGGCGGCGTCGAACGACCGCCGCAGCTTCTCGACGGTCTCTGGCATCGGCGTCACGTCGGCGGCGACCACGACCGGCCGGCCGCGCTCGACGATCCACTCGGTGACCGCCGCCGTGTCGGCGGTGCGGGTACTGAGAACGTCCAGCACCTCGCCGTCGAGGCCGACGATGGCGACGGCCGTCGTCGTCCCCGGGTCGACGCCGACGACGACGTGGTCGTGGCGCTTCGCGAGGGGGCGAAACTCGATGCCGTCCCGGCGGACGCGCTCGACCTCGACGCGGACGTCGCCCGCCCGCTCGTTCGAGACGGGGATGTCCCGGGGCCGACCCTCGACGGTGAAGACGGCGTTGGAGAACCCGCCGTACTTCTCGGTGACGTCGCGCTCGTAGTCGAGCCCCGCCGCGTCGAGTTCGGACTCGACCTCCCGGGCGCGCTTCCTGACCGACCCGTGGATCCGGCGGGTGTACCGGTCCTCGCTCCACCCGCCGCTGCCCGTCGAGCGGCCGCGCGAGACCTTGACCTCGGTCCGGTCGGTGAACGCCGTTACCTCCTGGCCGACGTTCCTCGCGGCGAGGCGGGCGGCGGCCTCGGCCTCCTGCATCGGATCCTTCCCGTAGGGGACGTCGTGGCGGTCGGCGACCCGCGAGAGGGGCTCCGGTCGCTGCGCGCCGGTCACCTGGACGAGCGTCGTCCCGTCGGGGAGCGACCCCAGGAAGTGGACCAGAGCGTCCTTGTTCTCGGCGAGTTCGTACATGTTGTCGGTCGCGACGATGGCCGGTTCCTCGTCCCTGACGAGTCGCCGGAGTTTGCGACGCGAGACGACGTCCGTGTCGAGGTGTTCGCCGTCGAACGCGACCAGCGCGTAGGAGACGTCCCCCCGGACGTCGCCGCTCCGGACGTCCACCCCGAACACCACCGCGTCGAGCGCGCTCGTGCGGGTGCTCACACCCCGGCGTTGGCGAGCGCTGACCATAAATCCGACGCGGGGGGAACTCGCCACGGCATCCCGGTGACGGTGGCCGGGTGAATCAGTTCCGGATCTCGTCGAACCGGTCGACGAACTACCGGTAGATCGGTACAACCGACCGTATCACCCGTTCGGGTCGGGCATGGAGTCGGACGGGGTGTCTTCCATGTGGCGCTCGCAGGCCCCGGCGAACGACGCCAGCGACACGTCGGCCCCGGAGTCGAGGCTGACGAACAGACCCGTGTGCTCGGCGGCGACGAAGTGGAAGGCGGTGAGGTCCTCGAAGCGGTGCATCGAATACTGTAACTCGCCCGCGCCGAACAGGTCTTCGAGGTACTCCCGCCCGATCCCCTGGAGGACGAGTTCCTCGTGGACGGCGTCGGCGCGCTCGTTCACCCGGTCAGCCACATTCTCGCGCACGTAGACCGGGTCGCATCCGTCCCGGTCGTAGGTCGCAACCACCCGAAGCGCGTCGCCGATCGCTGCCCGGAGTTCCCGGAGAAGCGACTCTCTGTCAGTGAGGACCATACCCCAGGCTACTCCTTCCGGCTTGAACAATCTAGCGGATAGTTCGCGCTTCTCACCTTCCGGCGGGGTCCCGGTCACGCCGACTGCCGGGAATCCCATCGGGGTCGCCGCTCCCGGCGGGCCGGCGGTCGATATTTGTGTCCGGGCGCCCGCGTAGGTGCATGGAGTACACCACGCTGGGCTCCACCGGCATGGAAGTCTCGAAGGTCTGTCTCGGCTGTATGAGCTTCGGGAGCGGGGACGACTGGATGCTCGACGAGGAGGCGGGCCGCGAACTCGTCGAGCGCGCGCTCGAACTCGGGATCAACTTCTTCGACACCGCCAACACCTACTCCTCGGGCGAGAGCGAGGAGATCCTCGGCGGCGTCCTCGCGGAGTACGACCGCGACCAGCAGGTCGTCGCCACGAAGGTGCGCTTCTCCGGCGCGAAGGAACACCGCAACGCGGTCGGCCTCTCGCGCAAGACGATCGAGCAGGAACTCGCTCACTCGCTCGACCGACTGGGGATGGACATCGTCGACCTCTATCAGATCCACCGCTGGGACTACGACACGCCCATCGAGACGACGCTCCGGGCGCTCGACGACGCCGTTCGTCGGGGTGACGTGCGCCACATCGGCGCTTCCTCGATGTACACCCACCAGTTCCAGCGGGCGCTCGACGTGGCCGACCGGGAGGGACTCGCACGGTTCGAGACGATGCAGGACCTCTATCACCTGACCTACCGCGAGGAGGAGCGCGAGATGTACCCGGTCTGTGACCGCGAGGATATCGGCGTCATCCCGTGGTCGCCGCTGGCCGCGGGCTATCTGACCCGGCCCCACGAGGAGTTCACCGCGACGGCCCGCGGCGAGCACGAACTCGACTACGGCACCCCCTATCACGAGGGCCCCGGCAGCGAGGAGGTCAACAACCGCGTCGAGGAACTCGCCGCGGACAAGGGCGTCTCGATGGCCCAGGTCGCGCTGGCGTGGCACTTCCGGAACGACAACGTCGACGCTCCCATCGTCGGCACCTCCAGCATCGAACACCTCGAGGAGGCCGTCGAGGCACTGGAGGTTTCGCTCTCGACGTCGGACGTCGAGTACCTCGAAGAGCCCTACCACCCCGTGCCGGTGTTCGGGTTCGACTGATACGGCCGGTCGTAAGCCATCTCCGGATTTCGTCGAACCGGTCGGCGAAATACCGGTCGATCGGTACAACCGACCGTATCAGGCGGGCGCGACGAGTTCGACGGTGTAGTCGTCGGGGTCGGCGACGAACGCGGCGTAGGTGTCGGCGGGGTCGACGACGCGAGGCTCCGCGACGACGGCGCAGTCCTCCCGTTGTGCGACCCGCTCGAACGCCGCGTCGACGGCGTCGGCGCCCCCCGGCGAGAAGGCGACGTGGTCGACGTCCGCCCGAGAGGGAGCGACCGGCGTCGTTCGGTCGGGGTCGTGGCGCAGCTGCAGTTCGCCGCCGTCGGTGCCGACGTAGACGTTCTCGACGCCATCGCTTTTCGACGACCAGCACCGGTCCAGGCCGAGTCCGTCGCAGTAGAAGGCGAGCGATGCGTCCAGGTCCGACACCCAGAGGGCGACGTGTGCCAGGTCCATGCCGGCCCTGTGTCGCCGGGCCTGTTGAGTCTGTCCCTCCGCGCGACCGGGCGCTCCCGACAGCGAACGCGAGACCGTTTCGCCCGGTCATTCGCGGGTCTCCGTTCGTGTCGAACTCTCGTCGCTGTCCGGGAGAGCGCGCCGGCGCGGTCAGCCTAGCATCTCTGCCGCCTCCTCTCTCGTGAGGTCGCCTCGTTCCAGCGCGTCGAGGACGTCGAGCGTCGCCCGGTCGGGGCCGTCCTCGCCCACCTCGTCGAGGGTGACCTTCTCGGAGTGGCCGACGAGTTCGTCGAAGTCGGTGCCCGCTGCGAGGGCGGTCTCGCGTTTGACGCGGTAGTTCCCGCCGTCGGTGACGTGGACGGCGTCGTCGCCGGGATGGAAGAAGTACCAGTCCTCGCGGTCGTAGCGGACGCCGATGCGGGGTTTGGCGCCGAAGTTGCGCGCGAAAAAGAGCAGCGCCTCCACCTCCTCGCCGTCGAGGTAGATGGGCTGGCCCGAGGAGGACTTGGCCTCGATGGCGTAGAACACCTCCCCGTCGCCGGCGAGCACGTCCGGGAGCTCGCGCTCGGTGGCGCTCCCGCTGGCGGGGGCGCGCATCACCGCGAAGCCCGCCGCGTCGAGTTCGTTGACGAGCTCGCGCTCGCGCCGGTCGCCTTTCTCGTTCGAGTCGGCCATCGCCCGCACGTCCGGCCCCGAACGTGAAAACCCTGCGGGGTCCGGCGACATATGGTCGGTTGTAACTCAGTTCCGGATTTCGTCGAACCGCCCGGCGAATCACCGGTACACAGTGACAACCGACCGTATGAGGCGAAGCGTTTTATTCCGGCGGTCACATGTCGCTTGCAGGCGCGATGGACGTACACACGGAACTGGGCGACGCGCGCAACGTGTTGCTCTCGGCCCCGTCGATGTCGGGCGACGAGCGCGGGGTCTGTACCGACCTGCTGTTCGGCGCGGACCCCGCCGAGACGAGCGTCCTCTGGGTGACCTTCCGCCGGGACCCGGACGCCTGTCTCGACCAGTGGACGGCGACGACCGGCGACCGGCCGCTGAACGCGGCGGTGATCACCGTCGGCGACGTCGGGACCGTCGACGCCGACTGGGCGGACGTCGAGTCAGTCTCCTCGGCGAGTGACCTGACCGGCCTGGGCATCGAGACCGGCGAGTTCCTCTCCGACTGGGAGGGAAACGTCGTCGTCTGTTTCGACTCGCTGACCGCGATGCTCCAGTACGTCGAGGTGGAGACGGCCTACGAGTTCCTCCACGCGGTCACCGGCCAACTCTACGCCGCCGACGCCCGCGCGCACTTCCACGTCGACCCGAACGCCCACGACACACAGACCGTCGACAGCATCGCCTCGCTGTTCGACGCCGTTGTCGAACTCGGCGACGGCGAACCCACCGTCCGCAAGCGGGCGCTCATCGGCTGATACGGTCGGTTGTCGCTGTGTCCCGGTGATTCGCCGGGCGGGCGAATCCCGGAGATGATTGATACTGTCGGACACAAGTACGTGAACGTGCGTGTCGACGTTCGGGGACATGCATCTCGAAGACCCCGAAACAGTCACCGGAGCGGTGGCATCACTTGTGTCCGACAGTATGACGACCGGCCGTATGAAGCGGTGGCCGGTGCGTCCAGCACGCGGTCGCTTCGCCGCCGGCGGCTCGCACGGGGGATCAATCCGGCGGGCGGAGCCTGAACGTCTCCGTCCGGCGACCGGCGCCGTAGTAGGCCCGGGCAAGCGTCGACGGGTCCCCGGCGGCCGACTTCGCGACCGTCCGGGTCGGAACGCCGACCGCGAGCGGCGCGGTGTCGAACGGGTACGGGTCGACGCAGAACTCGTCGTCCTCGACCCGCGCTATCGAGAGCGTCTCGTCGGTCCCGTCGGCCCCCGGTACAGGGCCGACGCTCCCGTAGCCCGGCGGCGAGTCGGTGAGACAGAACGAGAGCGACAGCGCGTCCCAGGCCTGGAGCCGGCGGTAGTCGTCCCAGAGCCGTCCGTCCGGGTTCTCGGGCGCGCGGTCGGGGTCGTGCATCGCCGCGAGCGTCGTCTCGTCGGCGGGCGAGACCGGGCACCCGGAGTCCTCGCCGGCGAGGAGGTCCTCGAGCAACCGCCGCTGGCGGCGCTCTTCGCGCTCGACGAACCCCTCGAAGGCGGGGGGCGTCTCCGGCCACTCCGGCGAGAGGCCGTACCGTCGGTTGCGCAGGCCGGCGCCGTGCAGCGAGACGAGCAACCCGGCGTACGTATCGAGGTCGACGACGGCCTCGATCCCCGTCTCGTAGAGGTCGGTCCACGGGTCGGCGGGCATGCCGCGGAAGTCGACCGGTTCGCCGTCGTCGTCGAGACGCGGCCGGCGGTCGTAGTCGGTCCAGCCCGCGTCGTGGAGGTAGGCGGCGACGGCGAGCGAGTCGAACGGCACCGGCCGCGCGGCGGCCCCACCCCAGCGGTCGGCGAACTGGCCGGCCAGGGCGGCGTGGTCGGGCTGGGTGACGAAGCGGTAGCGGTCCCCGAGGTCGGCGACGATCACAGCAGGTCTTCGACGTTGTCGACGACTTCCTCGGGGGTGTCGCCGACGGGGACGTCGGCGGATTCGAGCGCGTCGATCTTCGATCGGGCGGTGCCGGTGCCCGACCCGGAGACGATGGCGCCGGCGTGGCCCATGCGCTTGCCCGGGGGGGCGGTGCGGCCGGCGATGAAGCCGGCGACCGGCGTCGACACGTGCTTGTCGATGAACGCGGCGGCCTGTTCCTCGTCCTCGCCGCCGATCTCGCCGCACATCACGACCGCGTCGGTGTCGGGGTCGTCCTCGAACAGCCGGAGCGCGTCGATGAACGACGTGCCGATGATCGGGTCGCCGCCGATCCCGATGGCGGTCGACTGGCCGAGCCCGCGTTTGGTGAGGTTATCGACGACCTGGTAGGTCAGGGTGCCCGACCGCGAGACGAGGCCGACGTTGCCGGGCTCGAAGATGTTGCCCGGGAGGATGCCGAGTTTGGCCTCGCCCGGCGTGATGAGACCGGGACAGTTCGGCCCGACGAGGGAGGTGTCGGTCTCGCCCTCGGCGCGCTTGACGCGGGCCATGTCCTGGGTGGGGATCCCCTCGGTGATGGCGACGACGAGATCAAGCGGCGCGTCGAGCGCTTCGAAGAGCGCGTCGCCGGCGAAGGCCGGCGGGACGAACACCACGGAGGTGTCGGCGTCCCCCTCGCGGGCGGCGCGCTCGACGGTGTCGTAGACGGGGACGCCCGCGACCTCCTGGCCGCCCTTGCCGGGGACGGCACCGGCGACGACGTTGGTCCCGTACTCG
>PXRS01000020.1:24052-49913 GCA_003023785.1 Halobacteriales archaeon QS_5_68_33
TCACCGGCATATTCGACGGCGCGCTGGACGGCGGCCTCCAGGGTATGCTCGACGGTGACCAGTTCCTCGTTGAGGATCTCCATGCCCTCCTCGGCGTTGGTGCCAGCGAGGCGGACGACGACGGGCTTCGGGACCTCGTCGAACCGGGAGAGCGCCTGGTTGATCCCGTTGGCGACCTCGTCGCCGCGGGTGATGCCGCCGAAGATGTTGAACACGACGGCGTCGACGTTCTCGTCGGAGAAGACCATATCGAGGGCGTCGGCGATCCGGTCGGCCTTCGCGCCGCCGCCCACGTCGAGGAAGTTGGCGGGCGACCCGCCGTAGTGGTCGACCAGGTCCAGCGTCGTCATCACGAGGCCGGCGCCGTTACCGATGATGCCGACGTTGCCCGACAGGCGGACGTAGTCGAAGCCGTACTCGTCGGCCTTCCGTTCGAGTTCCGTCTCTTCTGATTCGCCTTCCTCCTCCATCTCGGCGAGTTCGGGCTGGCGGAAGAGAGCGTCCTCGTCGACGTTGAAAACGGCGTCGGCCGCGACGACCTCGTCGTCGGCGGTGACCATGAGGGGGTTGATCTCGGCGTCGGCGCCGTCTTTCCCGTCCCAGCGGTCATAGAGGGTCGAGAGGACGCTCGCGACGTCGCCGGCGATCGCCCGGTCGACGCCGGCGTCGTAGACGGCCTTGCGGGCCTGGTAGGGGTGCATGCCGAAGGCGGGATCGACGTGCTCGCGGGCGATGGCGTCGGGGTCCTCGGCGGCGACCTCCTCGATGTCGACGCCGCCGCGCGTCGAGACCATCGCGACGGGCTTGCCCTCGCCGCGGTCCATCGTCACGCCGACGTAGAGTTCGTTCACGAAGTCGACCGCCGCCTCGACGAGGACCCGCTCGACGGTGAATCCCTTCAGGTCCATCCCGAGGACCGCCTCGGCGGCCTCGCGGGCCTCGCTCTCGTCCTCGGCGAGGACGATCCCGCCGGCCTTGCCGCGACCGCCGACCTGGACCTGGGCCTTGACCGCGACCGGATAGCCGACCGACTCGGCGGCCTCGACCGCCCCGTCGACGGTCTCGGCCAGTTCCGAGGCGGGCGTCGGGATCCCCGCCTCCGAGAACACCTCTTTCGCCTGGTACTCGTGGAGTCTCATGTCGTCTCGAAAGCGGGCCGGACCGCGCTTAAATCCCGCACATCTCCCCTCGATGCCTCCCCGCGACCGCTCCGACGCGCGCCACCTCGCGGCCCGTCTACCGGGTCCGCTCGCACACCCGGCTCTCCGGGCCGCTCTCCCCGGACCCGAAGTATCAATCCTGATAATGCAGGCACAAAATATTTAAACATGTTCCGCCGATCGCTGGATGCAGCACCGACATGGTGTCTGTACCCCATCCCCACCCACCCACCCACCCACCCACTCTCTCTTTGCTGCAAACCGGGTAGCGACCGCTGATGCGGTCGGTTGTCACTGTGTTCCGGTGATGACAACACCGTCTGCGCGACCGTCGACAGTCCGAGACCCACAGTCGTGGGTACAGCCCTGTCGGCCGAGGGATCGTTCGCCCGGTCAGTCGGCGGTCTAGAGCTCGACGCCGCTGGGGATGAGGCTGTGCTGGCGGAGGAGGTTGCCGTCATCGTCGTAGACGAGCAGCGTCTCCTTCTCGTAGACGGCCACGTCCTCGTCGCCCTGGCGGACGACCACCCGGTAACAGGCCTCGTGGTCGTCCGGCCCGTCGCGTGCGGTCTCGACGACGTCGAGAACGGGGCCTGCGTCGGCGTTCACTTCGAGGACGAACTCCCCGGTGACCCGGTTGCTGAGACTGAAGACGCCGGTGGCGTCGTCGTCGACGGGCGCCTGGAACCGGAAGACGACGTCGAGACGGTCGGCCCCGAGCCGTTCACCCCCCGAGATGACGAGGCGCTCCCCGAGCAGGTCGGTCGACTCCTCGACTGTGAGCACCGCGGTCGGGGGCTGGTTCCCGTCCGGGTCGGCGTAGCGGACATCCAGAGTGACGTGATCGCGCCTCATTCGCTACCCGCCCCTATGGTACGGTCCGGCATGAACGTAACGCCAAGCCCGGTGACTTGCCAGGGCGTCCGCCCTGCCCGCCGGACCCGTGCGAGGGTCGCCCTCCTGCCGACCGGCACCGCGCGGGGGCCGCCGGCCGGCGGTGGCGGGAGCCGGTAGTTTTTACACCGTCCCCGTTCCCCCTCGGAACGATGCCGTGGGTCCGCTCCGAGTACGCCGGCGAACTGGCCGTCCTCTCCGTGTGGCTGACAGCCCTGCTCCCGTGGTCGGTCTCGTACTTCAACGAAACCATCGCCGGCCGCGACGTCACCGTGATCAATATCCGCTTTCTCCTCTTCCAGTTCCACTACCTCTTCGGCATCTCCTTCGGCGAGCAGTCGGTCGACGACCTCGTCCAGTTCGTCCACGAGATGCCGGCGTTCGTCCCGGACAACCAGCAACTCGAAGCGGAGGTCTGGGTCGCCGGCGCCGCCCTGTTTGCGCTGTTACTCGCCCTGAGTGTCCTGTACTACGCCCGCGAGGAGGCCCTCGCCGTCCGGGTCCCGGTCGACCTCGTTCGCCTGTTCGGTGCCGGGTTCGCCGTCCTCGCGGTCGTGTTCACCGCGGTCGTCGTCCTCCTCAATCCCCACCAGCTCACCGTTCCCATCGGGACGCTGTTCATGTGGGTCTTCGCCGTCGTCCTGCTCCGGATCGAACGGACCTGAGCCTGAACGCCCTCTGGATCCGCCGGAAACCAGGTTTCGACGCTCTCCGCTCGTTTACGGCGAGACGGTCCGTGGCGACTGTGGGCTGGTCGTCGAGACCGACGAGATAGACCGCATGGCCTCGGCGCTGGGCCTGCCCGCGCCGTCCCCTCGACCCGCGCCGGAGCCAAATTTTTTTACCATCGCACGCGTGTGTGATTCACACTCATGGAGGAGGCCTACGTTCGGTTGCTCTGTCCCGAATGTGGCAAGAACTGGGAGTCGACGCCCTCGGAGTTGCCGGGGTGCAAGCGCGTCTATCACTGTCCGGGCTGTCACGCGAGTCGTCGGATGGCCGAGTTCACGCGCACCGAGCGTGACCTGGAGACGCTGCAGACGCTGCGCTAGCCGCTGGTCGAGGAGCGGGCGCCACAGGCCTCACACCGGAGGAGGAGCACCCCGCCCTCGCGCTCGAAGTGCGTGTCGGGCAGGCCACACTCCGAGCAGAGGACGAACTCCTCGGAGTAGGCGTCGACGGCCTCCGAGATCCGGCGCTCGCCGAACTCGCCGGTGAGGCGGGCGCGCCCGCTCTCGTCGATGTGGCTGCTGGTTCCGAGTTCGTTCTGGAGGAACTTCATGACGTGTTCGTCCTCCCGGCCGAGGCGGTCGACCGTCGACTGGAAGTTCTCGTAGACGGTGACGTTGCCCTCCTGGCGGACCTGCGGGTCGGGCACCTCGAACCGGTCGGAACTCCCCTCGATGTCCGGGGTCTCCGCGAGCGCCCGGTCTAGCATGTCGTCGTAGTCCATACCGGTAGCAAGCCGACCACCCGATAAAAGTCTTTCAACCCTGCCAGGCAGATGCCCGCCCCCGACCCCACCCCCGATACACGGCGGGCGCCGAAAACGGATTTATCACGGTTTTCCGCCGGATTCGCGGGGTCGTGTGTTAACGCGACTCAGGATACTACTATAACCCTCCAGCGGTAAGCCAAGGACGACCATGAAAAAGCAGGAACTCATTCACCTGCACGGCCTGCTTGCTCAGGTGGAGAGTCACTACGAGATGGAAACCGGGAACGAAGTGACACACGAGAAGTACACGTCGCTCGGCGTACAGCCGACCTCCATCCACAAATCGAAAACCGACCACAAAAACGCTGTTTTTGCGCTGGCTGACGGTATCACGTCCGAGATGTCCGAGACGCGCGAGCGCGTTCCGGCCTCCGCCGACTGATTCCGCCGCCGGTTGCGGTTGTCGTGACCGACGACAGTCCCGTCGAGGACCGTCCGGCCGCCGGGACCCGCTACTCGTCGATGATTTCCTCGAACTCCGGCAGGACGTCCTCGCCCGCGTCCTCCGCTGACTCTTCGGGGGCCCGGTCCGTCTCGTCGCCCGCGTCGGACGCCTCGCCGGCGTCTGACTCGCTCTCGTCGGCCTCATCGTCCTCGTCTTCCGCTTCGAGCTGTTCGATCTCGAGGACCTCCAGCGGGATGTTCTCGAGGCGCTGGCCGATCTCCTTGCGGGCGATCCGGGCGGCGTGCTCCTCGCGCTCGACGTTGAAGACGGTCATCTCCAGTTCCAGCGCCACCAGGCTCTCGTCGGCCGCGATAAACGCGGGTTCGAATTCCTCCCCGCAGTGAGGACAGGACCGCTCACCCATGTTGATCTCGACGTAGTTGAGGTCCGGGTTGAGCATCTCGCCGGTCTTCGAGATGGCGATCCGGACCGCCTCGTCGGCCGTTTCGACGTCGTAGACGGGCACGGCAGCCTCGACGACAACCCGACAGTTCATACGTCAGCGTTTGTGTGCCAGCGATATGAAGGTTAGCCCACACCCGGAACGCGCTTCCCGCTCCCCCTGTGACCGGTCAGCCGGGTTCCCTGTTCGGCCCGGTCGCGTCCGGACGGCCCGTCGACCGGCGCCTCGGGGAACCGACGGCGCTCACTCCGCCAGCGTCCCCTCGGTGTCGATATCGTAAACGTCGGCGGGCGTCTCGACGTGGGCGACGCGGATCGACTCGTCGTGGCCCTCCTCGCGGAGCCAGCGGACCCGCCGCGGGACGGTCTTTGGCCCCAGCACCGCCCCCGGCCGGTCGGGGTCGTCGATGAAGTCCGTCTCCATCATGAACGGCTCGCCCTCCTCGGTGGCGAGTTCGACCGCCGTTTCCAGTTCGTCCTTGTTCGAGATGACGCTCTTGGTCGGGCCCGCGAGTCGACCGCCGGCGTAGTGTTTGACGACCCGGCGGGCGGAGAGGCCCCGTTCCTCCGCCCACTCCGTGACCGCAGTGAGGTCCTCGCCACCCTCGGCGTGGAGCTGTATCGCGCAGTCGGCCTCGGCCGCGAGTTCGAACCCGTGGCACATGACGTCGTTCGAGGCCGCCCGGACGGCGTCGTCGACCTCGTAGTGGGGACGGCCGGACTTGAGCGCCAGCGCCCGGCCGTCTTCGACGTACTCGGCGGCGACGTCCAGCCCGGTCCGCATCAACTCGCGGGCCTTCTCGGGGTCGTGGCCCGCATCGACCAGCCGGCTCACCAGCCCCGGGTGGACGCCCAGCACGGGCCAGGCCCGCCCCGGGAGGACCCCCGAGGCCTCGCTGACGACGCCGACCGTCAACTCGAACACCTCGCGGAAGTCCGCCGGGTCCTCGGGGAGGCCCTCGAGGAGGTGCCAGGAAGGCTTGTTGACCACGAGCAGGTGGGTGCCGCCGCTCCGTGCGAACTCGACGGCGGCCTCGACGCCCCGACCGTGGCGGGGGTCCAGGTGCATGTGGTCGTCCAGTACCGGCGTGTCGAGGGCCCCGTCCATGGATCGGCGTCGGGGGCCGGCCCGCAAAAACGATCCGGACGACCCGTGACCGCTGCGGCGCGCACGTCTCGGACCGCCTCGCTCGGTCTTCGCGGACCAGCGGGGGCTGTCGTGGCAATCGGCGGTCTGATGTCGGTGCTGTCATCGACGGCGCCGTCCCGTAGATTCAAGTACGGAACTCCGACCACTCCCGGCCATGGAGTTCGTCATCGGACGCGACGGCGGCGACGGCCCCGTCGCGGGTCTGGGCACCTACCGCGCGCTCGACGGGAGCGAGGGTGCCGACGTCGCGCTCGACGTGGACCGCCCGCACGTGCTCACGGTCGTCGGCAAACGGGGCTACGGCAAGTCACACACGCTCGGCGTCCTCGCGGAGGAACTGGCCGTAACGCCCGGGCTGGCGCCCGTCGTCGTCGACCCGATGGGCGCGTTCACCCCGCTCGCCGCCCAGGAGACGGTCCCGGCGACAGTGGCGTCGAACCCGACGGTCGACCCCGCGGCGCTGGACCCGGCCTCGTGGCCGCCGCTGGTGGGTCTCGCGCCCGAGAGCGGGGCGGGCGGGCTGGTCTGGGACGCCGCGCGGGCCGCCGACACGCTCGCCGACATGACCGACCACGTCGCTGTCGCCGACGCGTCGGCCCCCGAGGTCCGAGCGGCGAGGAACCACCTCGCGATGGCCGACGCCTGGGGGGTGTTCGACCCGGACGGCCTCGGTGCCGGCGACCTGGCCGACGGTGGCGTGACCGTCCTCGACTGTTCGGGGCTGGACGCGGGGCCGATGAACGCAGTCGCGCGAGTCGTCGCCGAGACGTGCTACCACGCACGGGTGGCGGACCGCATCGACCGACTCCCCTGGTTGCTCGTCGACGAGGCCCACGCGCTCTTCGACGGCATCGCCGCCGACGCGCTGGAGACGCTGCTCACGCGCGGGCGAGCGCCGGGCGTGAGCCTCGTCGTCGCGACCCAGCGCCCGAGCGCGGTTCCCGCGGTCTGTCTCTCCCAGACGGACGTCCTGGTGGCACACAGGCTCACGTCCAAAGCGGACCTGTCGGCCCTCGAGTCGGCCCGTCCGACCTACGTCGACGGCTCCGTCGAGGCGCGCCTGCCCGACGCCGTGGGGGAGGCACTGGTCGTCGACGACGCGACGGAGACGGTCCACGGGATCCGGGTCCGAGAACGGGAGACGCCCGAGGGCGGCGCCAGCCCCCGGGCGACGGACATCGCGGGCACTGCACCGGACCGACTCTCGACAGGCGACAGTGCCGACCCCCGACCGCGAGAGCAGAGGTCGGGGCGAGAGCGGGGCCGCGCCCGACGGCGCGGTGACGAGTGATCAGTACGTCCCGGTGAGCGGGTTGAACGAGCCGTTGATGTCCCACTCGTGGAGGCAGTAGGGCTTTCCGGTGAGCCGTTCGTCGTTCTCGTCGGTCGCGATGGTCCAGGCCTCGCGTTCGGGGTCCCAGACGTCGCGTCGGCCACAGCGCTCACAGTTGCGCTCTCTCGGTGCCTTGACGATGCTCATGCCCACACGTGCGTGACCCCGGGTAATGAATCTCGCGACCCACAGCGATTAGCTGAATACAGGTGCTAAGCCCCCGTCCTCAAGGAGCACCGCAGTCCACGTTAGCGGACGAGGAGCGCAGTAGGGCGGGGATACAGCGCCGTCATAGGTTTGCTGACAGTGTTTTCTCCGCTCCCACAGGCCCACGCAAGCATTTTTATCGGAGCGCTCATCTATAGCAATGAATCCTCGGTGAATCCGACCTGCTATCTCGTGAGCAAGAGCGTTGCTTCGTGCCGAGCAGGCCCAAGGGCCTGCAATGGCGCAAGTACCGGGTTCTACAGATGAGCGAACATATAATTGAATGCAGAAACATATTTGATACATGAACAGGCGAGCCTTCGCATCACTCCTTCTGAGCAGCCTAACGCTTGGGGCTGGATGTTCTTCCTTAGGGAACGATTCACAGAGAATATACAAACCGCAAGAGGTGGAATCAATCGAATTCAGCACAGATTCAAGCTCTGACATCAATTCCGAGCCGGAAGTTGAGTTCATTGAGGATGACAACCAAATACAAATTATTGGCACAGCCGAAACGGGAAATCCATGTCATGAATTTGTGCTAGATTCACTCAGCTACCACACAACTGAAGATATACTCTATAGCCTTGTTGTCCCCGCGAAACTTGGATCTGATTGCCCTGATTCAAGTGGCTCAGAAACGTACGAACTCCAGGCAACATTTGCCTCACAATTACCGCAAATAGTTCGTGCCGAACACCGCAATATGTTTGGCGAGATATTTTTCACTGAAGCAACGAAATAATAGCATACGATCGGTTGTCACGATTTACCGGTATTTCGCCGACCGATCCGACGAAATCCGGAACTGATCGACAACCGACCGGATGACATGCAATCGAGGCGTCACTACCTCGCGGTCGCTGCGTCGGCCGCCCTCGCGGGGTGTGGCTTCACCGTGGAGACGTCGACGGAGACGAGCGAGTCCGACACGCCGCTTTCGTTTTCGACCCCGGCCTTCGAGGACGGCGGGACCGTCCCGGAATCACTCGAAGTCGGGGACGTCGTCGGGGGGTTCGTACTCGGCGTCCCAGTCGATGTAGTCGTCCTTGAGGACGTCACAGACGGTCTGCCCGAGTTCCGTGAGACCGGCGTTGATCGTCGAGACGCGCTCCCAGGAGTCCAGTCCCGGGTGTATCTCGCGCTCGCGCCAGTCCTCGGGGATGCCCGGGGCGTGGTAGCCGACCCTGTTCGCGAAATCGTCCCAGAAGAGGTCGAAACGGTCGATGAGGTCCAGTTCGCGGACCACCTCGTAGGTGGGTTCGTCCATCGACGTGTCGGTCGCCCATCGCTCGAAGGCCTGCTCCCAGGCGCCATCGGCGAGGAGTTCGGCGAGTTCGTCGCGGCGGTAGTCCGACACCTCGACGGTGACGTCGTCGTACTCCTCGGCGTCGACCTCTGGCTCGAGTTCCGGCGGCGGCGGCGGCTCCACGTCGAGTGGCATGCCCGCCAGTAGAACGGGCGGGCGGAAAAGTCCCCCGCGGAATCTCCGCCCGCCGTTCGCGGTTCACGGTTCCGCCCTTCGACGGTCACTTTTTCCCGTCGAGCGCGTCGGCTCGCAGTCGTTCCCCACGCTCGGAGCCGACGGTCAGGTCCGGGACGGGCGTGGGGTCGCCGTCGGAATCGACGGCGACGTAGACAGCGTAGGACTCGGTGGTGAACTTCCGTCCGCCGGTCCGGGGGTTTTCGCGGTGGACCCGTACCCTGATGCTGACGCTCGTCCGGCCGGTTTCATAGACGTAGGCATCGACGACGGCAGTCTCGCCCACCGGGATAGGGCGCCGGAACTCGACGCCGTCGATGCTCGCAGTGACGCAGTTCTCGCCGGCGAAGCGCATCGCCGAGAGCACGCCGAGTTCGTCCATCCACTTGAGGACGTCCCCGCCGTGGGTCGTCCCCAGCGAGTTGGCGTGGTTGGGCTGGACCAGCCAGCGGTTCTCGAGGTGCGTGTCGAGCAAGTCGGGCATGCCACCCGGTTCGTGGAGCCGCCGGATAGGTCTGACTCATACGGTCGGTTGTACCGATGTACCGGTATTTCGCCGACCGATTCGACGAAATCCGGAACTGATCGACAACCGACCGTATGAACGGCCGTCAGGCGTAGGCCTCGAACTCCTCGCCGTAGACGAGG
This sequence comes from Halobacteriales archaeon QS_5_68_33, assembly GCA_003023785.1. GTDB lineage: Archaea > Halobacteriota > Halobacteria > Halobacteriales > Haloarculaceae > QS-5-68-33. Next base: position 33,276 of record PXRS01000020.1, read on the forward strand.
AAGTAGCCTGTGCCGACGACGCCGATCACGGCGGCGACGGTGAACGCGACGGTCGGGTCGCCGGTCCAGACGGTGGTCCCGCCGAGCGGGAGCGATGTCCCGAGGAAGCTCTCGGGGAGCGTAAATCCCTCCCAGAGAACGCCGCCGAGTGCGGCGCTGGGGATGACGGCCGTGTTCCGGAGCAGGTAGTACGTGCCGGTGACCCGCCCGCCTGCGCCCTGCTCGGCGGGGCCGACGATGAGCGCCTTGTGCGAGGGGAGACCCGCGAACCTGAGCCCCGAGAAGGCGAAGACCAACACGAGCGCGAGCGCGCTCTCGGGGGCGTTGATCAGGAGGACGGGGAACACGGCGTAGACGGCGAATCCCAGCGCGACGACGGGCTTGAGACCGACCCGTTCGGCGGCTTTCGCGGCCGGCGCCATCACCAGTAGCGCGACGAGCATCTCGACGCCCAGCAGGTAGCCGAAAAAGGGCTCCGGGGAGAGATCAACCGCGTACGTGGCGGCCCCCACCCGTACGGTCGTATCGAGTCCAACCTCCAGCAGCTGGGTGACGACGAGGATGAAAAAGACGTAGACCATGCCGTTGGCGAACCGGACGAGCGTATCGCCCACCAGCAGGGGGCGGAGTTCGTCGGGCATCTCCCGCAGGTCCGACCGGACCTGCTCGATGCCCTCGAAGGTATCCCCGATCGTGTCCTCGCTGGCGTCATAGAGGAGGTGCTGGGCGGCCGTCCCGAGCGCGCCGAAGACTACCGCGACGGCGAGAACGTACCGGAAGCTGACGGTGAACTCGGGGCGGAGGCCGAGCAGGAGCGCGGCGAGGACGGGGCCGACGAGGAAGGCGGTCCGGCGGAACGTCTCGGTGCTGGCGAAGCCAGCGGCGAGTTTCGAGGGGTCGGTCGCCTGCTTGACGACGGCGAAGGTCGCCCCGAGGCCGAAGGACTTCCAGGCCTGGGCGAGAAAGAGGCCGACGAACACCCACACCCACGCCGGGACGGCCAGGGGGCCGACCGCGACGGTCCCGAGGCCGGGCGCGACCAGCCAGAAGGCAAAACCCAGCGTCGAGAGCAGGCCGAAGAGCGTGAGGGCATAGCGCGAGCCGATCCGGTCGGAGACGGCGCCGCCGGGATACGGGTAGACGGCGGAGATGACGTTGCCGAAGGTGCCGAACAGGCCGACCACGAGTCCCGTCGCGCCGAGTTCGACGAGGTACTGCGGGAGGAAGCGACTGGTCATCTGGAAGCCGAGGCTGAACGCGAACATCGCCAGCGAGAGGACCAGCACGTCGGGTTCGAGCGCGAGGAACGCCCGGAACCGAGCGAGCGCACCGACGGCGTCCTCGTCGGTTGCCATGTGCGCGGGTAGCGTGCCCGCCCCAGTTCAGTGTTCGGGGGGCGGCACCCTGCTGGCGTCGGACACACTCCGTGGGAACCGGTCACAGCCCGCCGCCGGAGGAGTTCGAAGCCCTTTTGAGCGGTGCCGGGGAACATCGAGCAACTCGCTGGGGACGGGCGCCAGCGGGCACCTGCCTGTGCAGGACGGGATGTGAACCGGTCGCACGGCCGGTTTGAACCACGCAACGCCCGAGGTGAACACCCATGACACGGAGTTTCTACTCGCACATCCGGGAGGCCTGGAAGGACCCGGACGACGGCAGGCTGGCGGAGTTGCAGTGGCAACGGAAACAGGAGTGGCGCAACCAGGGGGCCATCGAGCGCATCGAGCGCCCGACCCGCCTCGACCGCGCCCGGTCGCTGGGCTACAAGGCCAAACAGGGCGTCGTCGTCGCCCGCGCGGCCATCCGCAAGGGCGGCGCGCGCAAGCAGCGATTCACGGCCGGCCGTCGGTCGAAACGGCAGGGCGTCACGCGGATCACGCGCCGGAAGAACCTCCAGCGCGTCGCCGAGGAGCGCGCGACGCGGGTCTACCCGAACCTGCGCGTGCTGAACTCCTATCCGGTCGGGCAGGACGGCAGCCAGAAGTGGTTCGAGGTGATCCTGCTGGACCCGAACCACCCCGCCATCCGGAACGACGACGACCTCTCGTGGATCTGTGAGGACCAGCACGACGGGCGCGCGCTGCGCGGCCTCACCAGCGCCGGCCGCCGCAACCGCGGGCTCGACAACCGCGGGAAGGGCGCCGAGCGCGTCCGGCCGAGCGTCAACGCGGCCGAGCGTCGTAACCGGTAGGGCGCTTTCGCGTCGCGAAGACCCCGAGACAGTCACTCTTCGAGGAACGACCGGACCCGCGGGGCGACTTCCTCCCCGGGTTCCAGCCAGGGCATGTGGCCGTGGTCGGGCAGCGCGTGGAAGGTGGCGTCGGGCATCCGGTCGGGCGGCGGATGTCGACGACCTCGTCGCTGATGTCGAAGACCGGGTGCATGCGGCCGAACGACCCCTGTTCGAGGTTCAGCGAGCGGAGGCTCTCCGCCCGGCCGGGGAGGGATTCAGCCGCCGCGAGCGTCTCGTAGAACGCCTCGGGGATCCCGGAATCGTCGACGACGAACCGGCCGACGGACTCGCGGGCGTTCAGTCAGTACAGCAGGCGGCTGACCCCGTGTACGGTCAGCAACCGGAAGACCGGGGGGAACTCCCGGGAGAGGCCGCCGGGCGCGCCGACGAGAGGGAGGCGGTCGACGCGGTCGTGGTCGATCGCGAGCAGGAACGCCTGCTGGCCGCCCAGGGAGTTACCTGCGACGTGGGGTCGGTCGAGGCCGAGGTCGTCGAACAGTTCGACGAGGTAGGCGACCAGGAACCGCCGGAGGTCACGACCCCCGTAGCTGGGGGCGGCCGAGAGACCGCGCCCCGGCCGGTCGGGGGCGTAGACCCGGTAGTCCTCGGCGAGCGAGGGGACCATCGGTAGCCACGTCGCGGCGTGGGTCCCGACGCCGTGGAGGAGGACGACCGGGTCCCCCTCGGGGTCGCCGGCGACGAGGTAGTGGATCCGACCGGCGGCGTCGGTGTCGGCCACGCGGGACTCGGCGTCAATGCCGTACTCGGCGGTCAGGCGGGCTTGACACTCGGCGTAGCGTCGCTCGGCGGCGTCTCCCCAGTCGTCGGGCGAACGGGTCGCGTGTCCCGACCCGTCGTCGCTGTGGGGCATGCCTCGTCGTACCACCGGTCCGCGGAAAAAAGTCGGCGGGGAAAACGGGGTGGCGGCGTCATCCGGTCGGTCGGAGGTCATCTCCGGAATTCGCCCGCCCGGCGAATCACCGGTACATCGGTACGACCGACCGTATCAGGCGGGCTGGTGGGAGACGCCGTCGGCGTGGCTGGACTCGCTCTCCTCGCCCCGGGAGACGGGACTGACGGCGTAGAAGACGGCCGCCGGGTCGCGGTGGCGCCGCCAGTGGAGCCAGGTGCGGACGAGCAGGTAACCCCGGCGCAGGCGACCCAGCTGGGGCGTTTCGGTGAGGACGTCGTAGCCGCGGTCGGCGACGAGCCGGTGGTGTTCGGCGTAGAGGACCGCCGCCAGCAGGACGCCGAACTGGCAGTCCTCGGGAAGCATGCGAATGCCGGCGACGCCCTCGCGGTAGCGCCGCTCGGTCCGGTCGAGTTCGTGGCGCATCGCCGCGGCGAACCCCTCGGTGACGGTGGCCTCCCGGAGGTCGCGCTCGTCGACGCCGTACCGCTCCAGGGTCTCCTGGGGCAGGTAGACCCGGCCGTAGTCGTGGATGTCCTCGCGGACGTCCCGCAGGAAGTTGGTCAGCTGGAAGGCTTCGGCCAGCGCCTTCGCGTGTGGGCGGGCCTCCGCGCGCTCCTCGGCGCCCATCCCCATCGCGACCATCATCATGTTCGCGACGGCGACCGACGACCCTCGCATGTACCCCGCCAGGTCCGCGTAGGTCCCGTAACGGGCCTTGTCGATGTCCTGGACCATGGCGTCGACGAAGACGTCGATTTCCGCGTCGGCGATGCCGCGGCGGTCCGCGAGGTCGCGAAACGCCGAGAGGACGGGGTCGTCGGTGTCGCGCTCGCCCAGCGCCGCCGCACGGATGCGCTCGAGTTCTGCCCGCTGGGTCTCGGGGTCGGGAGCGTCCGTCCGGTCGACCACCTCGTCGGCAACCCGGAAGAACGCGTAGAGGACGTACGTCGCGTGGCGCACCCGCTCGGGCAGGAGACGGGTCGCGAGATAGAACGTCCGCCCCGTGCGCTTGTGAATCTGCTTGCTCGTGTCGATGTGCTGGCTGGCTGGCATTTGTGATCGTGCCGCGGCGCCGCGGGGGACGGACGACGTGACGGGGACCCCTGGGCCGTGCCCCGGCGTGCTGTTTACAACGTCGTACACGTACTTAATAAGCGGCCATCCCAACCTGTTTGGGTCGCCTACGCCGGTGATACTGTCGGACACAAGCGATTCCGCCGCTCCGGTGGCTGGACCGGTCCGTGGTAGTGTTTAGCAGGAGCATGTACCGGTGAGTCGGCCGGGTCACCGGGTGACAGCGTTTCTCCGGACCGGACTGGCGGGGTATCGTCGAATCTCTCGTGAGAAACACTGTCATACGGTCGGTTGTCGATCATCTCCGGATTTCGTCGAACCGGTCGGCGAAATACCGGTACATCGGTACAACCGACCGTATCAGTCCGCGACGACTTCGATGCCGCGGTTTGTGACGGCGGCGGGGTCCAGTCCCACCTCTTCGAGGAACTGCTTGTATTCGCGCTCGCACTGCTCGGCGTCCTGTTGGTAGTCCGAGGCGTGCTCACACAGCGCCGCGATGTCGTCGGGGACATCGTTAGTGGCGACGATCCAGTGGTTGATGAGGTCCGACAGGCGGCGGATGGGTGAGGTGAAGTGGCCGTAGATCTCGAAGTTCAGTGCGTGGTGGCCGCCGAAGGGGTCGCTCATGTACTTGGCGCGGGGCATCACGAACATCACGGCGCGCTGGATCTTCGAGAGCTGGCGCTCGGGGGCCTGTTCGAGCGTCGCGTTGACCGCCTTCCGGGGGTCGTCCCAGGCGTCGCCGGGGATCGACACGCCTTCGAGGTCCTGGATCTCACGGAGGGCCTCGTCCCACTCGTCGGGGGAGGGTTGGGGGTGGACCCGGTACATCGCCTCGACGCCGCGGTCCCACATGAGTTCGTGCGTGACGGCCTTGTTGGCCTTGAGCATGCACTCCTCGATGATGGTGTGGGCGCGGTCCCGCCGGGGGTTGAGGACGAGCGACCCGTCGGCCTTGCGCTGTTCGTGCATGCGCTCGGCCAGTTCCCAGGCGAGTTCGTTCTTCTCCGCGAGGGCCACGTCCCGGTCCTCCAGGAGGGTCTCGGCCGCGTCGGGGTCGTCCAGAACCTCCTCGCAGTCGCTGTAGGTCAGGCGGGCGTCCGACCGGACGACGGACTTGTAGATGTCTATCTCCTGGTAGGAGAGGTCCTCGGGGTCGAGGTGCATCTCGACGGTGTGGGCCAGCCGGTCCTCGTTGGGGACCAGCGAGCAGACCGTCTCGGCGAGGACGGGCGGGAGCATGTGGATCGTGTAGGCGGGGAGATAGACGGTGTTGGCCCGCTCGCGGGCCTCCTCCCACATGGCGGTGTCGGGGGTGACGTAGTGGGTGACGTCGGCGATGTGGACCCGGAGGACGTACTCGTCGTCGCGGCGCTCGATGGAGATGGCATCGTCGAAGTCCTGGGCGTCGATGGGGTCGGTCGTCCAGGTCGTCATCTCGCGCAGGTCCCGGCGCTCGTCGACCTCGCCCTGGATCTCCGAGCCCACGTCCTCGGTGCGGGCCTCGGCCTCGTCCAGCACCTCGGGGGGGAACTCGTCGCGGATCTCGAACTTCTCGAACAGTTCCTCGCGCTTGTTCCCGAGGTGGCGCGCGAGTTCCTCGTCGATCTCGACGGGGCCCTGGCCCTCGACCGTGCCGGCCTGGGCCTGGGCGTCCTGGTCGCTCATGTACCGGGGTATGGTCACGGGGATGATAGGCTTTCGGTGCTTGCCGCTGGCGTTCCGAGCGCGCGGGCGAGAAAAGCGGGGGCGTCGTCCGGTCGGTTGTATACTGACAGTAAACACTGCCGGCTGCGAGTCCGGAAAGGATTTCGCCGGACCGCCCGGCGAATCACCGGGAAACAGTCACAACCGACCGTATCAGCGTTCCTCGACGGACTCGTCGCGTCGCTCGGCGAGGTCGAGATAGGCGCCGAGAAAGGAGACGGCGTCGCCGTCGGCGGCGGCCTCGGCGTCGGCGAGGATGGCCTCGAGGTCGCCGCGGGGCTGGTGACAGCGGTCGCGGTCGCAGGGCTTGCAGAGGTACTCGAACTCCTTGTCACGGCGGTCCCAGCGGTCGCCGTACTTGTCGTACTCGCGGGCCTTCGAGCGGGGGACCGTCTCGCCACAGACGATACAGGTGACTTCCCGGCCCCGACCCCGATCCGGGGAGCGCCACATGCTCGCCGGTTGGGTCCTGAGGTACTTATACTGTCGGACACGAGTGATGCCACCGCTCCGGTGATACGGTCGGTTGTACCGATTTACCGGTAGTTCGCCGACCGTTCGACGAAATCCGCGCACTCCCGAGGCGGGTTTTCGTCGGTGGTCGCGGCGGGGTCGGACCCCCTCTATCCCAACGCCCCGGCCGTCCCGGTACCCCGGCGGCGGAACGGGCGATTTATCCGCCGTCGCGGCCACCGCCCCGACATGAACGTCAAGTCCCGCCACCACCTCCGCGCGGACGCCATCGACGAGATCGAAGCCGCGCTCGCGTCGAACCTGGGGGTCGAACTGGACGCCGACACGTACGAGCGCGTCGAGTTCGACGACAGCGACCGGGACGTCGTCCTCGTCGACGGCGACCCGCTCGTGCTGTACGTGGACGGCGAGGCGCGGAGCGCCTCGAATGAGAACGGCGACGCCGCGACCGACAGCGAGAGCGAACCCTTCCTCACCGTCCATGGCGCCAACGCCCACCCGCCCGAGCGCGGGGTCGTCACCGTCGACGCCGGCGCAGTCTCGTTCGTCTCCGACGGCGCCGACGTGATGCGCCCCGGCATCGTCGAGGCCGACGAGAACATCGAGGCCGGCGACCTCGTCGCCATCAACGAGGAGAGCCACGGGAAGTTCCTCGCCATCGGCCGCGCCCGCACCGGCGGCGAAGACGTGGTCGGCGACTCCGGCAAGGTCGTCGACTCCATCCACCACGTCGGCGACGACCTCTTCGAGTTCACTGTCTGATACGGTGGGAAGTTGAAACTACAGCGGGTTTAGCAGGCCTGTAATGCGTTGTATCGGTCGAATCGATAAGCGGGATTTACTTCAGGTCGCTTTCTGAACGGGCATTCCTGTTTTACAGTCAACTAATTCGGGGGTTTTCCGAGACTCCGGATAGTATTGCCACTCAGACACCGCGCTACCACGGGGAGAACCTCCTTACTATCCGATTCCGGTTTCCTTCTTTGACAGCGTCAGTGTGTTGTCGGCTGTCACAATAGGCGAATGCTCGTATTCACCGGTCAACTGCACCTGCACAAGCAGATCGACTGCGCGCCAGATTGAGTACAGGAGACACGCGAACGCGAAGTAGAAGAACCGCAACCCGAAATTCTTCGAGGGGGTGGCGGCCATGAATCGCTTAATCGATTTACAGCCGCTTTCGATCTCCCACCGATACCCGTACTCGGTGAGGAGTCCGCTCTTCCGATTCGTCATGAACACCGAATATTGCCGATGATCGGTGTGTTCGGAGTTCTCTTTCCGCCGGTAGATCAACGTCGTCAAGTGCCACTCGTTGTCGCCGAGATGGAGCTTGCGGTCGGTCTCGTAGCGGTCCGTTCCCCGCTGGAGAAGCCGCTTCGCTTGGGCTTTTTTACTAGTCTGCATCCGTTTCGGGACGACATAGGAAAGGCCGCGTTGGCTGATCATCTCCAGAATATGCTGGCTATCGAACTCCCGGTCCATCAGGACGTTATCGACGTGAACTAGCTCCTCGGCTGAGTCCAGCAGGTCTTCGACGATCTCTTTCCGCGACTCTCCCCTCTGAACCGGGCGAGCATCTAACACAATCGGGATGGCGTTGCCGACCAGCTGGACGGTGGCCCACTGGTAGGCGCACTCGTCGGTGCTCTCTTTCGTCCCGATAATCTCGTCCTCGAAACCCGTTCTATCACCGGTAAAGGGATCAGCTTCGGTGATATCAATTGCGACGATCCCGGCTCGGAAGAATTGCTTCGTCTCCGCGACCTCGTTCAGGAGCCGGTTCACGGCATGTCGATACATCTCGCGAATCTCTGATACCGAGAGATTGCGAATCTGCTCACGATGGGCATGACCTAACGGCGTTCGTTCACGAGTCGACTCGTAGGTGAAACTACGAGCCCCCTCGTTGGCGGCCAGATTCTCACGGAGTCCCAGATACGTCTGCAAGCCCCAGTAGGCGTTCTCGTGTATCTCACACCCGTCGCCACGGTCCAGCGAGAACGCCGGGAAGACGACCCGGCTGACCTGACCCGTGATCATCTCCGCCTGCTCCAAGACACTTTGCTCGTCGGGTGTCGAATCCCCGTCGTAGCTGTTCCGATGACAGAGTTTCCGCTCAGGGTAGCGTGGGACAGCGACACCTGCGTTCTGGGCTTTGACGAGGATGGTCCGCGCAACTGTCTCGACTGTACTGCGAAGCTCGGCGCTGAACCGTTTGTGCCAGCTGCGCCACAGCGTCGACTGATCCGGTACACTTTCTAAGCCAAATTGCTCGCAGAGTGCTGGGCGACACTCAAGGTACTCAATCAGCGCAGTTTCGTGCTCCCACCCGTGGAGTTCTTTCAGCACGAACACGCGAAAAAGCGTGGCCATCTCATAGCGTGTCGAGTTCGCGTAGCGATCGTGAGGATCGAACCGAAAGTAGGACAGTGGAAACGCACAGACGAGCAGCTCTACGGAAGTACGGGCGTCGTGATCGAACCACACTTCCGAAACAGTATGAACATCGGATTCCAGCCCGGCCAACGAGCTTCGGTCGTACAGCGGCGTTGAATCATACACTGGCCACTCAACGTTCGATTTTCGGGCGACTTGGCGAAAGACAGTTCGACGAGACTCATAGGTTGGTGCCACTACGAGACGTTGGACACGATACAGACAAGAGCTCGTCTTCTTAGCTAGACAGCAGAATAGAAACGGGACTTCCCAAAACACAACACTTATTCTCCACCTGCCGGAACATTCGAGCGTCTTCTCACGGCCATAGCCGTGGCTCGGGGCTATGCTATGGCCGGCCGCCGCCCGTCAGCGGCTCAATCAAATGATATGGGACCTCCGCTCAACGCGACCACTACTGCAGGACCAAACTAAAAATAACGATTGTACGCGACCACCGGCGCGACCGCGGACCGGACGATTGCAGCTGCGTCAACTACGAAGAACACGAGTACTCGCCACGTTCTTCAGTCTCAGCTGGAGTCGAAACTCACCTGAGTTCGCCATTGAATGGGGGCAGCCCTTCGACGTATGACTGGAGACAAGCAGCACCGGGACATTTCGGCGGTATACGAGGAGGACAGGGGAGACTCCGATCCGATCGTAGCCCTGCTGAGACGATATGTGCCGGGGAACACGGGCGTATTTGCCATCGCCGTCTGTACCACGATTCTCCATCAGCTACTCACCCTCATCCCGCCGTATCTTCTCGGCGTTACGCTCGACGCCTTCTTCACCGGACAGCGGACCACCCTATCCGTCGCACTCGTGCCACAAGCTTGGATTCCCTCGGGCACACATGGCCAGTTCGGATTTATTGCGGGTCTATTCGTCGCGACCGCCCTTGTGACAGCACTCACCCAAGCCGTACAGTTCGTAACATTCCGCTGGTTCCAGCAATCAATCCTGCACGACCTCCGGACAGACGCCTACGACGCAACCCAGCGGCTCGATATGGCGTTTTTCGAGACCGAAGCGACGGGAAACGTCATGAGCGTCCTCAGTAACGATGTCAACCAGCTGCGGGAGTTTCTCCTAGACGGACTCAGACAGTCCATCGAGTCGACTACTTTATTGGTCGGACTTCTTGCCTTCATGATCGGGCTTCACTGGCAACTAACCCTGTTCTCAATGTCGTTTCTCCCTGTGATGCTCGGGCTGGTGTATGTCTATCAACAGGCGATCGAGCCGCGCTACGACGACCGACGATCGGCAGTTGGGGAACTGAACACACACGTGCAGAACGCTATCGGCGGCATCGAGACTATCAAAACATTCAGCACGGAACGACGAGAGAGCGCGCAGCATCGAACGCACTCACAAGCGTTCTGGGAGGCCGACTGGCGTGCTGCCAAACTCTCGGGACTCTTCTACTCGACTCGACGACTGCTCACCGAAGTGATGTCCCTCGCCATCGTCGTCGTCGGCGGCTGGTGGGCGCTGTTCGGGCCCCCGCTCGTGTTTTCTGCCCCGCTCTCCGCAGGTCTTTTGGTGACATTCCTTTTTTACGGACGGCGACTCGTCCAGGAGTCCTCCCAGATCGGGGATCTCGTCGATACATACACCGACGCGAGGGCGTCGGCCAAGCGGGTGTTCGGCCTCCTTCACTACCCGAGCAGAATATTGGAGTCAGATAAGGCGGAGCAGCTGGAACGCGTCGATGGACGCGTGGAATACCGCGACGTGTCGTTCACGTATCCGGGCGCCGACAGCCCGACCCTGGAAGACGTTACCTTCGAAGCCGAGCCCGGCGAGTTCGTCGGACTCGTCGGGCCGACGGGAGCCGGAAAATCGACGGTGCTGAAGCTCTTGCTTCGGCTGTACGATACCGACGAGGGGACGATCACGATCGACGGCACCGACGTGTCGATGACGACCGTGGAAAGCCTTCGCGAGGCGATCGGCTACGTGAGTCAGGAACCGTTCCTGTTCGGAGGTACGGTCCGCGAGAATATCGCGTACAGTGATCCGAACACCGACAAACGGCGAGTTGTCGAAGCGGCCAAGCGGGCGAACGCTCACGAGTTCATCCGTGATCTTCCTGACGGGTATGACACTGCAGTCGGCGAACGGGGCGTGAAACTCTCAGGCGGGCAACGCCAGCGGATTGCGATTGCTCGTGCGGTCCTCAAGGATCCACCAATCCTGATTCTCGACGAAGCGACCAGCCACGTCGACAATCAGACTGAGTTGCTGATCCAGGAGAGCCTTTATGATCTGATCGCTTCACGAACGACTTTCGTGATCGCCCACCAGCTTTCGACGGTTCGAGAGGCCGACCGATTGCTGGTGCTCCGTGACGGACAGATCGTAGAATCGGGCGACCACGAAGAATTGCTCGAACGTGACGGGCTATACGCGTCCCTCTGGGAGGTCCATACGGGAGAAACTGCAGAACTACCGGAACCGCTCCGACCGCATGGAGAGTAGCCTGAATCAAGTTTGAAACGGCCTCTAAGAGAACATCTCCACGATCTCTCCCAATTTTTGTGGAAGACTTGATCAGGTGATGCGTTCAACTGACTCCAACGAACAGATAGGGCAGTAGCCATTTGCATTGGGAGCTCCGGTCTCAACTTCTGGATACGGTCGGTTCGAGTTCCCTCCAGTTTGGATCCGACGGCGCCACACCGCTACTCGTCCGCCGACGTGCTTCGCTCGCGCGGACGCTCGATGCTACTGATAGTCGTCAACGTCAACCACCTTTTTGCCGGAGAGGTTTCCTCGCTCGCTTCGCTCGCTGCGGGAACCCCGCCGGCAAAAACGTGGGCGAAAAAGTGGGACCTCACTTCGTTCGGTCCCGTGAACCGCGCTCGCTTCGCTCGCGCGGATGCTCAATGCTACTGGTAGTCGACTTCACCCTCGCCCTCGCCGACCCAGCTCCCGCGGTCGGGTTCGCGGGCCTCCAGCGGGTCGATGTCCTTGTACCAGGGGACGTTCTTGAGCTGTTCCTGGTCGAGGGCGAACTCGTCTTTGGTGTCGGCGGTCCACTCGAAGTTCTGCGTGAGGACGATGGCGTCGACGGGACAGACCTCCTCGCACAGCCGGCAGTAGATACACTGACCGATGTGGAGGTTGTACTGCTCGCCGTTGCGCTGGTCGTCGGTGACGATCTGGATGGTGTCGTTCGGGCAGACGTTCTCGCACTGGCGACACCAGATGCACCGCTCCTGACTGAACTTGTGGACGCCGCGAAACCGGGGGCTCACGTCGGGTTCGTCCTCGGGGTACTCGACGGTGAACGTCTCGCCGTCCAGCGCGTGTTTCATCGTCGTTGCCATCGACTTGAGGATGCCTATCATGGGGAATCACCTGCGATTGGCGGCGCCGCACCTGCCGGGCTCACGCCTGGATCACCCCCACGATGACGGCCGTGAGGACGAGGTTCGCGAAGGAGAGCACGAGCATGCCCTTCCAGCCGATCTGGATGAGCTGGTCGATGCGCAGGCGCGGGACCGCCGAGCGCGCCCACTGGGTGAACAGGTAGACGGCGATCATCTTCGCGAAGAACCACACGATACCCGGGAGCACAGGTCCGGAGGGCCCGCCGAGGAACAGCGTCGCGACGATGGCGCCGCCGAGGAAGATGTGGATGAACTCGCCCAGGTAGATGAGGACGAAGTACACCGAGGAGTACTCGGTCTGGTAGCCGGCGACGATCTCGGTCGGCGCCTCGGGGATGTCGAAGGGGTTGCGACCCACCTCGGCGAGGTTCGCGACCATGAACAGGACGAACGCGAACGGGTTGACGAAGGCGAACCACGAGGGGATGTCGACGGGGCCGAGCGAGACCAGCGCGGCCTGCTGGGCCTCGACGACCCCGGACATCTGCAGCGTGCCGGTGAAGATGACGACCGACGCGCCCGTCAGCACCAGGGGGATCTCGTAGGCGAGGTTCTGCGCGACAGCGCGCAACCCGCCGAGAAACGAGAACTTGTTGTTCGAGGCGTAGCCGGCCATCACCAGGCCGAGCGAGGCGATCGACGCCGTCGCGAAGACGAACGCCAGCCCCGTCTCGGGGTCGGCGATCTGGACGCCGTTGCCCATCGGGATGACGGCAAAGCCCAGCAGCGCCGAACTCGCGATGACCAGCGGCGCCAGGTCCCAGGCCGGGCGGTCGACCTGCGCGGGGACGATGAGCTCCTTCGAGAGCAGCCTGACGGCGTCGGCCGGGATGATCAGCAGGCCGTAGGGCCCGTGGCGGTTGACGGCGATCCGGTCGGTGAACGCGGCCGTGATCTTGCGCTTGCCCCAGATGCCCAGCACCGCGGTCATCCCCATCAGCACCGAGATGACGGCCCCGGCCGCGAGGAACGCCAGGACGAACAGCACGGCGGGCGCGTCGGGGTCGAGCCCCAGCAACTCGGCGATAGTCCCGGGCAGCGGTGCCGACTGCAGCGGCGCCGCGACCGGCGCGACGGCCGACATCAGCGGTCCACCTCCCCGAGCACGATGTCGAGGCTCCCGAGCGAGGCGATCATGTCCGGGATGTACTCGCCCTCGGACATCACCGGCAGCGTCTGGAGGTTCGAGAAGCAGGGGCTGCGGATCTTGAACCGGGCCGGCTTGTCCGTGCCGTCGCTCCGGATGTAGATACCGAGTTCGCCCTTGGCGGCCTCGACCGCCCGGTACACCTCGGTGTCGGGGTCGGGCCGCAGCGTCCGGGGGACGTTGGCCTGGGTCTCGCGGTCCTCCTCGGGCCAGTCCTCCAGCAGGTCGACGCACTGCTCGATGATGCGGGCGGATTGCTCGACCTCGCGCAGGCGCACGAGCAGCCGCGAGTAGTTGTCACAGCCGTCCTCGGTGACGACGTCCCAGTCGAGCTGGTCGTAGTGGCCGTAGGGGTCGTCCCGACGCAGGTCGTAGTCGATGCCCGACCCGCGGGCGACCGGACCCGTCGCGCCGTAGGACCTGGCCTCCTCGGGCGGCAGGACGCCCGTGTCGACCGTCCGCAGCTGCATGATCTCGTTGGAGGTCAGCAGGTTGTGGAACTCCCTGACGTTCTCGGGCAGGTCGTCGAGGTAGTCGCGGGTCTTCTCGAAGAACTCCTCGCGGGGTTCGGGAACGTCCCAGGCGACCCCGCCCAGCCGCAGGTAGTTGAACATCAGGCGCTGGCCGGTCAGGTCCTCGAGGATGTCCTGGACGCGCTCGCGCTGCTGGACGGCGTACATGAACGTCGCCGTGAAGTCGCCGATCACGTCGAGCGCGAACGTGCCGGCGGCCAGCATGTGGGCCGCGATCCGGCACAGCTCCGCCGACATGGTGCGGACGACCCGGGCGTACTCGGGCACCTCGATGTCCGCGAGGTCCTCGGCGGCGCGGGCGTAGGCCCACTCGTTGAGGATGCCGGCCGAGATGTAGTCCCACCGGTCGGGGTAGGGCATGATCTGGTGGCGGTAGGTGCCCTGCTGGCACATCTGCTCCTCGCAGCGGTGCAGGTAGCCGATGTCGGGTTCGAGGTCGGCGACCTGCTCGCCGTCGAGCACCGTCTCGATGTGGAGCACGCCGTGGGTGGCGGGGTGGTGGGGCCCGATGTTGACGAACATCGTATCGGCGTCGTCGGCCCGGTGGTCCTCCTGGAGCGGGTTGGCGTGCTCGCGCAGCGTGACGATCTGGGGTTCCTCGCCGTCGAAGTCCTGCGAGAGGGGATGGCCCTGCCAGGTCTCGGGCAGGAGGATCCGCCGCAGGTCGGGGTGGTCGTCGTACTCGATGCCGACGAGGTCGTAGGCCTCGCGCTCGTGCCAGTCGGCGGTGCGGTAGACCGGGTTCGCCGACTCGTTGCGCGGGTCGTCCGTCGGCGAGGGGACCACCACGGAGAGTTCCTGCGTGGGGTCGTCGTACTTCTTGAGGTGGTAGATCGACTCGTAGCGGTCGTCGTACTCCTGGGCCGTCACACAGGAGAGGTGGTCGAACCCGGCCTCGTCGCGCAGGTCGAAGAGGACGTCCTGCACCTCGTCGGGCCGGACGACGAACCCCTCGGCGTTGACGTGTTCCTCCCTGTCGAGCAGGCGGTCGCCCACCAGCTCGGCGAGTTCGTCGTAGTCGAGGCCGTCGGTCGTGACGCCCACTTCCTCGGCCGCTTCGATGACGCCCTCGTCGGGTTCGGGTTCTTCCAGGCTCATGCTTGGCCCCCCGTCATGGCGACTCGGCCCAGTTGTACCGCATGACCAGGTCGTCCTCGTCGATCCGGTCGGCGAGCTTTTCCACGAGTTCGTCCCGTTCGAGGTCGCCGAACTGCTCCAGTTCGTAGGGCTTGACCGTCACGGGCGCGCTCTCGCCGTTGGCGATGCGCTCCTGGAGTTTGGCGACGCCGTAGATGAGCGCCTCGGGGCGCGGCGGGCACCCGGGGACGTGGATGTCACAGGGGATGACCTCCTCGGCGCCCTTGACGACGTTGTAACCCTCCTGGAAGGGGCCGCCGGAGACCGTACAGATGGTCCCGGGGACGATGATGACGTCGGCCTGGCGCGGGGACGCGCGGGGGACGCCGGCGCCGAAGCGGTCGAGGTCGTGTTTGACCGCGTAGGTGTGCATCATCTCGATGCTGCAGCAGGCGATGCCGAACTGCAGCATGAACATGGACGAGCCCCGCACCCAGTTCATGAACTTGTCGAACTTGGTGAGGATGAACGGGGTGGAGCCGAAGGCCTCCCGGAGCGTCGAGTTGAAGCGGCTGTCGACGCCCTCGCCGAGCCGGGCCTCCTGCGTGGATTGGGTGTCTGTACCGTCGGCCGACGGTCTGTTGTCGCTGCTCATGATTGGTCTACCCGTTGGCTCGTGGTCTCGGGACTGCGGATCCACCTGACGGCGCCGTTGCGCCACGCCCACCCCAGCGCCACGACGAGGACACCGATAAACGCGAGCATCGGCAACAGCGCGCGGGCGAGGCCGACCTCCGAGACGGCGTCGCTGTAGATGACCGTCCACGGGAAGATGAGCACGGTCTCGATGTCGAAGACGACGAACAACAGCGCGACCATGTAGTACTGGATGTTGAACCTGATGCGCGTGTCGCCCGTCGGGACCTCGCCGCTCTCGTAGACGGCGCGTTTCCCCTGTTCGGGGATGCTCGGGCGCAGCAGCCGTGACATCACGATCATGCTGACGGGGATGGCGAGCGCCACCAGCCCCAGCGCCCCGATGGCTATCCATGGATTGCTCATATGTCTCTATCGTTCGACGGTATCGGCCGCTCGCATATAAGGGTTGATTCTCGGGTTTCGCGGGAAAACGGGTCGACCCCGCGACCGGGTTCGGTCCGTCCGACCGGCCGCGACTGCCGCGGCGCTCCCGACCACCCACCCACGGGCGTGTCGGCCAGGCCTGTCGGCCGGCCGGCCCGGTGTCCTCGCCGGAACGCGGCGGAACTGCCGGGTGCCACCTCGTCGGGACAGTGAATCCGGTCCACCCCGCTGGCCGGTCACCGCCCGTGTCCCCACCGTTGTTCCGGCAGTGATACGGTCGGTTGTACCGATTGACCGGTATTTCGCCGACCAGTTCGACGAAATCCGGAACTGATTGACAACCGACCGTATGACACCGCCGTACAATTTCCGCTCGACCGTAGAGAGGTCACCGGCTGACGAAACTCGTCACTCCGTGACAGTTATGTGCCTTCCTCGGCAAACCTGTCCAGTACATGCCGAGAGGGACCGCCGCGACCGACCTGCTCGAACTCGGGCAACGGCGCCACGACTATCTGACTCTCCTCGCGTCCGGCCCGTGTCACAAGCGG
>PXRS01000021.1 GCA_003023785.1 Halobacteriales archaeon QS_5_68_33
TGTGGTAGTCCCTCCGGGACGAGATTGCACGATCGCAGTGGCGCGCGCTGTCGAGCGGTGCGAAGCGTGACCGAGGGGAACGCCTCGATGCGAACGGTGAGCGGAGCGAACCGTGAGCGTGCCGAGCGGAGCGAGGCCGCGAGACAGCGTCGCGCGAGGGATGAGCGTCGCAACGAGCGAAGCGAGTGAGAAGCGCAGTCGGTTGGGGAGGGATGTGGCCCAGTGTGGTGCAATCCTGGCGGATTGAAAGGGCGAGACGCGCTCGCGGCGAGTGAAACGAGCAGAGTCGTCCGAGCGGGCACTATCCGAACGAAGCGAGGATATCCCGCTCAGCGACCGCGTGCGAGGCGCGAGCGGTGCGAGGCCGACCGGAGAGGCCTCGACGAGCGAACGGCGAGCACCGCGAGCCGTGAGCGAGCGGGCCGAGGGCTTTCAGCACACAGCGGCGAGTCCAATCGTTTCGGCTCACTCCTCGGCAGTGTGGGCGTGGGCCCGCAGGGTTTCGAGCGGGACGACGTTCGCCTCGCGGGCCTCGACCCACCGCGGGACGCAGAGACACCACCGGTCGCCCGGTTCCAGCCCGGGGAAATTCAGCCGGGGCCGGGGCGTCGTGAGGTCGTTGCCCTGCGCCCGGGTGAAGCTGAGAAACTCCTCGGTCATCACCGCACAGACCTCGTGGCGGCCGGGGTCGCGGGCCAGCACCCGACAGAACCCGTCGCGCTCGAAGCCCGTCATCGGGTCCTCGGAACACGGCGCGAGCGGTTCGCCCAGCACGTTCTCGTCCATGTACGGGTCTTGGACGGGGTCGGGAAAAGGGTGTGTGCGACAGTTCGAGCGAGCGAGTTCGTGTATCAGTCGTTGTTGTTGATCGGATCGTGAGAGATAGTTGATCCTGGATAGCCGCGGTCGAAATCACTCGTTGAAAGCTCTTGGCGCGCTCGCTAGCTGTGAACTGGGCCGCGAGTGACGACACGTGCCGAAAGCCCTCGGCGCGCTCGTGACGCCGCGGGTCGCTGCGCTCCTCGCTGCGCTGCGGTGCTTGCTTCCCCGGGGCGCCGCCGAGCGCGCCTCGCCCTTTCAATCCACCAGGGCCACACCGTGACCGCAGGCCACGCACCTCCCCAGCCGATTCGCTCGGTCACTCCGTTCCCTCGCTCATCCCTCGCACGGCTCCGCCTCGCGGCCTCGCTTCGCTCGGCACGCTCGACAGCGCGCGCCACCGCCGACGGTGAGACCCGAGAGAGCGCACTTCTCGCCTCTCAGAGGTCATACTGCTCGCCGTCGACGGCCAGGGGGTCGGCGAAGGCCTCGTCGGGGCCGAGGAAGTGGGAGACGTGGACGACGCGGGTGCGGTCGGCGTTCAAGTCCTCGCCCAGTGCCTGTGCGCCCTCGACGGTCATGTGTTTCGTCCCGAAGGTGCGCGCGACGCCCGCCTCGTCGAAGTGGTCGCCGCCCGCGGGGTGGTGCTCGCAGTAGTCGGCGGTGACGATGCCGTCGGCCAGCAGCAGGTCCGGGTCCGCGAGCACCGCCCGGGAGCGCTCGCCGATCCCGTAGGTGGAGTCGCCCGAGATGGCGAGTTTCGCGCCCGTCTCGGGGTCCTCGACGGCGAGGCCGTAACAGGCCAGCGGGGGGTGGTCGACGGGGACGAGCGTCACCTCGAACCCGCAGGTTTCGACGGGTTCGAAGGGCGAGCGGGGGTGGACGCTGACGGTGTCGAGGTAGTCGTAACGGCGCCGGACCGTCCCGGCGACGCTCTCGCCGGTCTGGGAGTCGGTCTCGTCGGCGGCGTACACGGGGAAGCGGTCGAACAGGCGGTACGCGTGGCCCAGGCCGTCGAGGTGGTCGAAGTGGACGTGCGTCACGACCGCGGCGTCGGGGAGGGCGACGTCGTGGTCGAGAAACTGCGAGCGGAGGTCGGGGCTGGTGTCGACCAGCAGCGACTCGCCGGTGTGCTCGTTGCGGACGTGCACCGAAAAGCGCGAGCGTTCGACGCCGCCGGTCGCGTCGACGCCGCGCTCGCCCAGTCGCTCGACGAGCGCGTCGTCCGGGTCGGCCGCCCGCCGGCAGGTCCCACAGTCACAGCCCGGCGTCGGCGTCCCCGTCGTGTCGCCCGTCCCCAGCAACGTGACCTGCATGTTCCCCGGGTGGGCGTCGCGACGCCTAATACTGCCGGCTGTAAGTCTGTCAAGAATTTCGCCGCCCCGGGGCAGCGAATATCTTCACGAAGTTACAGCCGGCAGTATAAATCGTCCGGTCGTCGACGGACGCTCGGCCGGAATGTCGTGACGCTCACCGTCGAGTCGTCGTCTTCCTCATCGGCTGTTTTCTCGACCAGCACCCAGCCGCTTTCTTCACGACCCTGGCGGTACGTGGACCTGGCAGTAAGCGTCCTCGATATTTCCATCAGCCGTGCGTTGTTTCTCGAAGTAATCCTGGTGGTACGCTTCGGCTTCCCAGAACCGTTCCAGGGGTTCGATCTCGGTGACGACCTCGTCGTTCTCGTAGCTCTCGAACGAGCCCGAGTCGAGTCGTGCGACGAACTCCTCGACCGTCTCGCGCTGGTCCTCGTCGTGGTAGTAGACCGCCGAGCGGTACTGCGAGCCGACGTCCGGTCCCTGGCGGTCCTCGGTCGTCGGGTCGTGAATCGTGAAAAACACCTCCAGCAGGTCCTCGTAGGCGAGGACGTCGGGGTCGTAGACGACCTGGACGGCCTCGGCGTGGCCGGTCCGCTCGCGACAGACCGCCTCGTAACTGGGGTCTTCGACGTGGCCCCCGGCGTACCCGGAGGTGGCCCCGACCACGCCGTCGAGTTCCTCGAACGCTGCCTCGATACACCAGAAACACCCGCCCGCGAGCGTCGCCGTCTCGTGGTCCTCGGACATGCACGCTCGTACGCGCCGGACCCGTTTGAACCCAGCGACACGGCGGGATCCGCTCGGACTGTTCCCGAGGGTCCGTGGTGGCGACCGGATTCCGGGACGATCGCCTCCCGGGACCGGCCCCGCAGGTCCGCCTCGGAGTACCCGAGTATCTCGGTTGCCGCGTCGTTGACGCGGACGATTTCGAACTCGTGGTCCCACTCAATGACCCCGAGCGGCGACTGTTCGATGAACAGCGACAGTCGGTTCTGACTCGCCTCGAGTTCCGCCCGCGAGCGGTAGCGGTCGACGGCGTTCGCCACCCTGTTGGCGAGGACGGTGTACTGGTCCGTCCCGGTCCCCTTACTGCGGCCACAGGGGTGGTACACCGAACCGACGGTCCGTACCCGGCGACATCTACAGAACTATATGTACGGACCCCGGACCGGAGGCCAATGAACGGGAACCAGTTCGGTCGGCTCTTCCGCTTTACCACGTTCGGGGAGAGCCACGGGGAGGCGATGGGCTGTACGGTTTCGGGCTGTCCGGCCGGCGTCGAAATCAGCGAGGCGGACATCCAGCACGAACTCGACCGGCGCAAGCCCGGCCAGTCGATGATCACCACCTCCCGGGGCGAACCCGACAAGGTGTCGGTCAAGTCCGGGACCCTGGAGGGGTACACGACGGGCACGCCGATCGGGATGGTCATCGGGAACAAGGACGCCCGCTCGGGCAAGTACGAACCGTTCGTGACCGCGCCCCGGCCCTCCCACGGCGACTACACCTACTCCGCGAAGTTCGGGACGCGCAACTGGGGCGGGGGCGGCCGCTCCTCCGCGCGGGAGACGGTCAACTGGGTCGCCGCCGGCGCCATCGCCAAGCAGGTGCTCCGCCAGTCCGACCACGACGTCCGCGTGAAGGCCCACGTCAACCAGATAGGCGACATCGAGGCGCCCGATGTCACCTTCGAGGAGGTGCTCGAACACACCGAGGACAACGAGGTGCGGTGTGCCCACCCCGGGACGGCCGAGGAGATGCGCGACGCCATCGACCGCTACCAGCAGGAGGGCGATTCCATCGGCGGGTCGGTCTACTTCGAGTGTCGCGGCGTGCCCCGCGGGCTGGGCGCGCCCCGGTTCGACTCGCTCCCCGCCCGCCTCGGCCGGGCTTTGTTCGCCATCCCGGCGACGACGGCCGTCGAGTACGGCCTCGGGCGCGACGCCCGGTCGGTCCGCGGCATCGACCGCAACGAGGACTGGGAGTTCGACGACGGCACCCGCGAGGAGGTCGTCAGCGAGGAGGGCGACCCCGTGCCCGTCGGTAACGACCACGGCGGCCTCCAGGGCGGGATCACGACGGGCGAACCCATCTACGGCGAGGTGTCCTGGCACGCGCCCGTCTCCATCCCGAAGAGCCAGGGGACGGTCGACTGGGCGACCGACGAGCGCAAGGAGGCCAAGGTGGTCGGGCGCCACGACCCGTCGCTACCCCCGCGTGCGGTGCCCGTCGTCGAGGCAATGTTGCGCGTGACGGTTCTGGATTTCATGCTGCTCGGCGGCCGGATCAACCCCGACCGACTCGACGACCGGCCCGGGGAGTACGACACCGCGTATCACCCCGAGAGCCCGCAGAACGACCCCGACGACGCCGAAACCGAGACCCGAACCATCGACCGGGACGAGTGAGATGGACGCCAGACAGGACGAGGCCGCCAATCCGTTCGGGATGGACGAGGACTGCCAGCAGTGCCCCGAACTCTGCGAGACGCGCTCGCAGGTGGTCCACGGGTACGGCGACGTCGGCGCCGACTTCGTCGTCCTCGGGGAGGCGCCGACACCCGGCGCCGACCGGACGGGCGTCCCCTTCACCGGCGAGGACCGCCTCGTGCTGGAGGTTCTCTCGCGGGTCGGCCTCGTCGAGGACCCTGCCGCCGACGAACCCGAGGTCGACGACGTCTTCCTGAGTTACGTGACGCGCTGTCACCACCCCGACCGCGCCGCGACCGACGAGGAGGTGCGAAACTGCGAGGGCTACCGGTCGAGCGAACTCCGGATGATAAACCCCGAGATAATCGTCCCCGTCGGGGGGCGCGCCCTCTCGGCGCTGGCCTTCCAGTACACGACAAAGAGCGCCGACGACCTGGACGTCGCGGAGTTACACGCAAGCACGGTCCGCGGTCGGGGCTTCGAACTCCTCCCGATGCTTTCCCCCGTCGACCAGACCGCCGCGGAGACGGAGGCGTTCGTCGAACGGTTCGCCGACCTGCTCGGGACCGACTACCGCCAGACCAAGGGCCGGCAGGGCAGTCTGGAGAGCGGTCGCGGGCCCGAGAACGAGGACCTCTGAGGGGCAGAGCCCGACCCATCGACCCGCGATCCGCCGGGACGACGGTCCCAACCTCACCCCGTCCCCGTCATTCCCCGATGTCGACGACCATCGCAGGGACGTCGACGCTCTCGACGACGCGCTGGGTGACGGACCCGAGGTGGGCGACCCGGTCCCGGCCCGTCCGGCCGTGGGTCCCCATGACCACGATGTCCACGCCCGTCTCCTCGGCGTAGTCGACGACCTCGCGGTGCGGGATGCCGTCCCGGCGGACCGTCTCGACGGTCGCGCCCTGCTCTTCGAGGCGGGTCCGGGCCTCGTCGAGCGCCCGGTCGCCCTCCAGTTCGAGCGACTTGCGGACCTCCGCCTTCGTGTCGCTGTCGGCGGCCCGGTAGCGGCGCCGGTCGACCACGTAGAGCGCGTGGACCGTGCTCCCCTCGCCCGCGACCCGCGTGGCGTGCTCGAAGGTACGCGCGTTCCCGGTGCTCCCGTCGGTCGGCACCAGTATCGACTCGTACATACCCCGTCGTTCGACGGCCGCCCGGATAGTGCTGGCCCCCGTCACCCCGCCGCTCCCGTTGTTTTTGTTTCAAAAACATTTTTCAACGTGGAGGTCGATCGTTTTCCCCCGGCACATACCATGGTGAATGATAACAATAAGCGTGACGTGCACGTCGACGTGTACGTGCGGTCCCTGCCCACACACGGGAGCGCAGCGAACGCGGTGCTGGGCCGGCTGGCGGCGCTGGGGAGACGGGGGTTGGTCGACTCGCACGACGTCCTGGTCTGGGGGAGCCGGGCGCCGCCGTCGCCGGCCGGCGCGCGCACGGCGACCGGACGAGAGATAGCCAGGCAGGTCGGGCTCTTCAGGGAGTGGGCGCGGCGCAACGACGTCGTGCTCGCGCCGGCGATGGAGTCCCGCGTCGTCGAGTCCACGGTCCGGGGCGCCGAGTACGAGGAGGTACGGCTCCCGGAACTGCTGGTGGCGACCTACTGCGGCGAGGACCTCGTCGCGGTCTGCCCGCACGAACAGGACGGCGAAGTCTGTACCCCGCGGCTCTACCTCGACCGTCTTCCCGACGCGACCGACGGGAACGAGTTCGCCCCGGTCGAAAACGCCAGGGGCACCGGAAAAGAACGGGCCGTCCTCGAAGCGAGCGCCGGTGGCACGGGAGCCGTCGCGTCGGAGCAGGACGACACGAAGGGCGGGCCCTCGGCTACCGACGACGAGGACAGCATCGGGAAACCACCGAGCCTGTAAGTTTCCGGTCGCGGGGAGAACGAGCGACGGCCCCTACTGTTCGTCCTCCTTCAGTTCTTCCAGTTCCGCCTCGACCTCGCTCTGCTCTCCCTCCTCGACGGAGACGTCGGCCTCGGGGGCGTCGCCGTCAGTCGCGGCGTCGGCTTCGCCGGGGTCGGCTGTCGCCGCGTCCGACTCGGCCTCGACCTCGCTCCCGGTCGCGTCGCCGTTGGTCGGGCCCTGCCCCATCTCGCCCTTGAGCGTCTCCAGTTCGGCGTCGACCGCGCTGTCGGTGCTGAGCTGGTCGAGTTCGCGGTCGATCTCGTCCTTGTCGGAGAGGGCGTCGTCGAACGCGCCGGTCTCCTGGAGTTCGTCCATGGCCTGCGAGCGGGCTTCCATCTCCTCGGTGCGCTCCTCGGCGCGCTCGATGGCCCGGCCGACGTCCTCGAACTCGTCGCCGGCGCCGGTCATCGCCTCGGAGACCTTGGCGCTGGCCTCGGCGGCCTCGTAGCGGGCCTTCATCGTCTCCTTTCTGGTGCGGAACTCCTCGATACGGCTCTGGAGGGTGTTTTTCTTCTCGACGAGCTGGTCCTGCTGGCGCTGTAGCTCGGCGACCTGGTCCTCCAGTCCCTCGATCTGGCTCATCTTCTGCTTCTTTTTTTCGAGGGCCTTCCGCGCGAGGTCGTCCCGGCCCTGGCGGACGGCCTCGCGGGCTTGCTCGTTGTGTTTCTCGACGTTCTCCTCGAGCCGGCGCTTCTGGATCTCCAGGCGCTTCTTCTGGGTCGTGAGGTCGGCGATACCCTGCTTGACGTCCTGGAGCTGGTCGCGCAGCTGTTCGTAGGAGTAGTCGAGCGTCTCCTGTGGGTTCTCGGCCCGGTTCAGGACGGCGTTGACCTTCGACCGGATGATGTAAGACGCGCGCGAGAGGATTCCCATACCCCCGGGTTGTGTCCCCAGACCTTTAAAGGATTCAGTGGTTGATACGGTCGAGGCCCGGGGATACCCGCGAGCGGTCGGTTCCGGATCCCGGCTCATACTGCCGGACACAAGTGATGCCACCGCCCCGGTGACTGTTTCGGGGTCTTCGAGATGCATGTCCCCGAACGTCGACGAGCACGTTCACGTACTTGTGTCCGACAGTATCAAGGCGAACGTTTGAGTCGTTCGGTCCCGAACACGACCGCGTGCGCCGAGTTCCGATCCCTGGCGACCGCGACGTGACTGCCTCGCTCGACGAACCCGGGAGCGACACCGGAGCGTGCGTTGTCGCGTGCCCGCCCCACCCACAGCGCGGGGGGAGTCGGTCCGACCGGCGACTCCAGGCGGTGGGCGACGCGCTCGCCGACTGCGGCGTCGCCTGCCTGCGCTTCGATTACGGTCCCTGGGACGAGGGGGAGGGCGAACGCCAGGACGCCGTGCTGGCGCTGGCGTGGGCCGCCGAGCGCTACGAGCGGCTGGGCCTGTTCGGCTACAGTTTCGGGGGCGGCGTCGCGCTCCTCGCGGGCATCGACCACGGACCGGACGACGAACACCACAAGCGGCCGGCGGGGGAGGACGTGGCGGGCCTCGCGACGCTGGCGCCGGCAGCGGAACTCCCCGATGGCAGCGACGCGGCCGCCGCCACCGAGGACCGGACGAGACCGACCCTCGTCGTCGTCGGCGAACGCGACGAAACGGTGGCGTGGGAGCACGTCGCCGAGCGCGCGCGGGGAGCGGGTCACGTCGTCGAGGCGTTCCCCGCCGACCACCGCTTCGCGGGCCACCAGGCGGACGTCGCCGGGGCCGTCGCGTCGTTCCTCGCCGAACACCTCGACGTCCCCGGGGAATGACTGCTGTCGTACGAGAGTCGCGTCCCCGGGAGGTCCCCCCGAGGCGATAGAGGCGAAGCCGCTGGCCTCGACGTCCCCGTGGTCGGTCCGGACCCGGACGTCGTCGGACGGCGTTGCGGTTCGGCGGAGAATCCCCGTGTTCGACCCGAACGAGCGTGTAATTTCGAGGGCAAGTGCGCAACGAAGCGTGGCGAAACTGGCGGTTCCCGAAACGGTTTTGGGGGCCGGCGGCACACGGTCGGTATGCCGACCGATCCGGAGACGGGATACGACGAAACCCTGGGGAACAAGTTCGTTTTCGTCACCGGGGGTGTCATGTCCGGCCTGGGCAAGGGCATCACGGCCGCGAGCACCGGCCGACTGCTCGCCAACGCCGGCTTCGACGTCACCGCGGTCAAGGTCGACCCGTATCTCAACGTCGACGCCGGGACGATGAACCCCTTCCAGCACGGCGAGGTGTACGTCCTCAAGGACGGAGGCGAGGTCGACCTCGACCTGGGCAACTACGAGCGCTTCCTCGACATCGACATGACCTCGGACCACAACGTCACCACGGGGAAGGTCTACCGCTCGGTCATCGAGAAGGAGCGGGCGGGCGACTACCTCGGCAAGACGGTCCAGGTCATCCCGCACATCACCGACGACATCAAGCGCCGCATCCGCGAGGTCGCCCGGGGGAGCGACGTCTGCATCGTCGAGGTCGGGGGGACCGTCGGGGACATCGAGGGCATGCCCTACCTCGAGGCGCTGCGCCAGTTCGCCCACGAACAGGCCGACGAGGACATCCTCTTCGTCCACGTGACGCTGATCCCCTACTCGACAAACGGCGAGCAAAAGACCAAACCGACCCAGCACAGCGTGAAGGAACTGCGGTCGATCGGCCTCCAGCCCGACGTTCTGGTCGGGCGCTGTGACGACCCCCTGGACCCGAAGACCAAGGAGAAGATCGCCCTGTTCTGTGACGTCCCCACCGACGCCGTCTTCTCGAACCCGGACGTCGAGGACATCTACCAGGTGCCGCTGGTCGTCGAGGACGAGGGTCTGGACGAGTACGTCACGTCCGAACTGGACCTGGCCGACCGGGCGCTGCCCGAGTCCGAGCGCGAGAGCGGCTGGCGCGAGCTCGTCACGCAGGAACAGACCGGCCACGTCGACGTGGCGCTGGTCGGCAAGTACGGCCTGGAGGACGCCTACATCTCCGTCTACGAGGCGCTGAAACACGCCGGCCTCGCACACAACGTCAACGTCGACACCGAGTGGGTCCACTCCGAGAACTTCGCCGACGGCCACGAGGGCGACCTGAACGACGTCGACGCCGTCGTCGTCCCCGGCGGCTTCGGCTCCCGCGGGACGGAAGGCAAGATCGAGGCGATCCGCAACGCCCGCGAGAACGACATCCCGTACCTGGGCCTGTGTCTGGGCTTCCAGATGGCCGTCGTCGAGTACGCCCGCAACGTCCTCGGTCTGGACGGCGCCCACTCCGCCGAGATCGACGAGGAGACCCCCCACCCGGTCATCGACATCCTCCCCGAACAGGAGGGCGTCGACGACATGGGCGGGACGATGCGTCTGGGCGCCCACGTCACCGAGATCGAATCCGGGACCGTGGCCCACGAGGTCTACGGCGATGCGAGCGCGACCGAGCGCCACCGCCACCGCTACGAGGTCAACCCCGAGTACATCGACGGCCTGGAGGCGGCAGGCCTGCGCTTTTCGGGCGAGTCCGGTCGCCGGATGGAGATCCTCGAACTCCCCGAGCACCCCTACTTCCTGGGGACGCAGTTCCACCCCGAGTTCCGCTCGCGACCGACGCGGGCCAGTCCGCCGTTCGTCGGGCTGCTGGACGCGGCGCTGGACCTGCAGTCCGGCGGCGCCGACCGCGACGCCGGGGAGGTGGAGCTCTGATGGTCGAGACGGAGTCGTTCATCGAGGAGAAGGTCACCGAGATCGGCGACGCGGTCGGCGACGCGAACGCCGTGATCGCGCTCTCGGGCGGGGTGGACTCCTCGACGGCCGCCGCCCTGGCCTACGAGGCCGTGGGTGACCAGCTCGCTCCCGTCTACGTCGACACCGGGCTGATGCGCAAGGGCGAGACCGAAGGGATCCGCGAGACCTTCGCCTACATGGACTCCCTGCGAATCGTCGACGCCCGGGAGCGCTTTCTCGACGAACTCGCCGGGATCACGGACCCCGAGGCGAAGCGTCACGCCATCGGCGAGCAGTTCATCCGCGAGTTCGAGACCGTCGCCCGCGAGGTGGACGCCGACTCCCTCGTCCAGGGGACCATCTACCCCGACCGGATCGAGTCCGAGGGGACGATCAAGTCCCACCACAACGTCGGCGGACTGCCCGACGTGATGGACTTCGAGGGGATCGTCGAACCGATGCGCGACCTCTACAAGGACGAGGTCCGCGAAGTCGCGCGGGCGCTGGACCTGGAGGAGGTCGTCTCCGAGCGGATGCCCTTCCCCGGCCCCGGACTCGCGGTCCGGATCATCGGCGAGGTGACCGAGGAGAAACTCGCCGTCGCGCGGGAGGCCAACCACGTCGTCGAGGAGGAACTCGAGGAGTACGACCCCTGGCAGGCCCTCGCCGCGGTGATCGGCAAGGCTACCGGCGTCAAGGGCGACAACCGCGTTCACGGGTGGGTCGTCGCGGTTCGCTCGGTCGAGTCGCGTGACGGCATGACCGCTCGCGCACAGGACATCGACTGGGAGACGCTCCAGCGCATCCAGTCGCGGGTCACCGGCGAGAACGAGAACGTCGCGCGCGTGCTCTACGACGTAACCCACAAGCCGCCCGCGACCATCGAGTACGAGTGAACTACCCCACCCTACCGCTCGCCTGACGGCTCGCACTTGAGGGTGGGGCTTCCTGTTTCAACGGACGCGCTTTGCAGATACAGGCCTATCCACAGGGAGCGCAGTCTCCACAGGCGTTGATTCGGAGCGTCCCGCTCCTAACCGCTTCTTGATACCGCGAGACAGAATGTTCCACGCCGCGTTCGCGTCCCTGTCCGCCTCAAATCCGCAGGCGGGACAGGAGTGTTCACGGACCCACAACGGCTTGTCTGTCGAGACACCGCACGCCGCACACTCTTTGGTCGTCCCTCTCGGGTTCACCGCCACGAAGTGCGTCCCCTCGCGCTCGCACTTGTATTCGAGTAGCGAGAGGAACGTTCGCCACGCCGCACCTGCTCGGTTGCGCGAGTTGCCCGGTAGTTCGACCAATCCCTTCGCGTCGAGGTCTTCGACTGCCACGAAATCGTACTCGCGGGCGTAGTAGTTCGACAACTTGTGGAGGAAGTCGCGGCGCTTGTTCTTCAACTCGGCGTGGCGTTCGGCCACGACGCGACGCTGTTCCTCCCAGTTCGCGGAGCCGTGTTCCTTCCGCGAAAGGTTGCGCTGTGCGCGTTCCAACCGCTCGCGTTCGTCGGATAGGTCGAGTGATTCGACAGCGTGACCGTCGGTGTCGTGGGCGTACTTCAGGATACCCACGTCGATACCGACGCACTGCTCGGGGTTCTCGGGTTTTTCGGGCGGGGCGTCGGGTGTCTCAACGCCGAGTATGGCGCACCACTTCCCGGTAGGTTCGCGCTTGACCGTGACGGTCTTGATTTCGGCGTCGTCGGGAAGGTCGCGGTGGAAGGTGAGCGGGATTTCTCCGAGTTTCGAGAGCCACAGTTTGTTCCGACCGCTCGTGTTCTTGAGCTTGAAGCCGGACTGACTGTAGGTGAAACTGCGGTACTCGCCCGGTGCCTTCCACTTGAGGGTGCCGACGCGGTAGCCGTTCTCTTTGCGCCCTTTGAGCGTCGAGAGGTTGTCGTACAACCGCTGAACGACTTTCTGAAGAACTTTTGAGTGAACGCTTTTCAGGTCGTTCCACCACTTCTTGATACTTGGCAAGAGTTTCTGTTCGGAGTATGCCGACGTGTTGTCGTTCCGGTTGAGTCGGTGAAGGAAGTGGTTGTAGACCTGCCTACAGGTATCGACAGTCCACGCTAACTGTTCGCGGTGGGCGTCAGACGGTCGGAGTCGATACCTGTAGTTATAGTTCATCTACGAGCGTTCTTCGATAAGTTCGTCTAACTTGTCTTGGACGAATCGGGAGAGATTCAGGTGATTCTCCTGAATCCACTCCTCTTGGTCGTCGCGGACGGTGATGTTCTTGCGCGTTGCCACACAAGTATGATACACACGATACTCATAAAGATACCGATAGAACATGGTAGGCCTGTGGGCCTGCCGTTGCACAGTGTATGAACAAACGTGCGGCGCTGTATCCCCTCCCTACTCACTCGCTTCGCTCGTTCGTTGAAGAAGGGGCCTTAGCGCCTCAATTCAGGTAACGCCCGAACTGTCGGTGACCGTCAGCCAGAACAGCCCGCCACCCGATCCGGACGATTCCTCACCTGCATCCGCGAAACGTGACACACAAACCCCCGGGCCTCCTCGACGGTGACATGAACGTCGTTTTCGCGGGCCCGGACGAGGACGGACTGGGGGACGCCCTCCGGGACCGTGGCGCCGAGGTGACCCACATCGACGGCATCGCCAACCGGCCGGCCCTGGAGGAGGCCGGCATTCACGACGCCGACGTCTTCCTGTTGACCGACGTCGGGCAGGCGACGTCGGTCGTCGTCGCGCGGGACCTCAATCCCGAGATGCGCGTCGTTGCCTATACCGGGGAGTCGCTCCCGGAGTTCGTCAGCGGCCAGCGCGTCGTCGCGGTGGACCCCGCGCTGCTGGACGCCGAGGCCGTCGCCGACGAGTTGACCGCGTGATGACATACCACACCCCGGCATCGCATGCTTTACTGGTCGACAGAGGCCCTGATAGATATTCGCCGAGACGTGGCGGGGGCGAATTCTATCAACCGTTCTGTCGACCAGTATTGCCGGTCACCCGATCGATACCTGAGAACCGCGTGGCCGGTCCGCCGAGAGCGGCGGTCCGCGTCGGGCCGAAGCGGGTCAGAGACGCGCAGCGAGGTCGTCGAGGCGACGCTTGCCCCCCTCCCGGAAGGGGACGCCGTGGCCGACGCCCAGCACCGCGAACTCCGGCGTCGCCGCGGACAGCGACCGGATGCTCTCGCGGACCGCGTCGGTGTCGGCGCTGAGGAACCACGGCGACGGGTCCAGACCACCGTCCGATTCCAGCAGGAGGTCGCCGACGAACGCCGCGTCGACCGTCTCGTTGACGTACGTGACGTGGCCGGGGGTGTGGCCCGGCGTCGCGTAGACGGTGAACCCTCCGACGGTATCGCCGTCGTCGAGTCGCTGGACCGTGCCGGGCGCGTTGCCGACGAACGGCGACCCGAGCGCCTGTGTCAGTCCCTTCAGGGTGCCGAGGTCCGGCGAATCCGTCCCCGCGACGAGTCCCGCGTCGGCGCGTCCGGCGCAGACGTCGACGTCGTAGCCGGCGAGTTTCGGGAGGCCGGCGACGTGGTCGAGGTCGTAGTGGGTGAGGAGGACGCGGTCGAGGGCCGTCATCGCGTAGCCCGCTTCGACGAGGGCGTCGAGGACGGCGCCCGCCTTCCAGGGCGGCCCCGCGTCGACGAGGGTGAGGTCGCCGTCGTCGACGAGGTAGGCGTTCACCCCGCGCAGGTCCAGCCACCGGACGCCCTCGCGCAATTCCGTGAGCATAGCCGCCGATTGCGGCGACACGCCCATAGCCCTTGACGCGGTAACAGGTGCTGTGGCTGTGTGCCCGTCGGGCGTCTGTGCCGCGTGCCGACAGCCATGTCCGAAGACATGCGGTCCGACACGGGGAGGAGGTTGCACCGACGGACGCTGCTGCGGTCGACCGCGGTGGGTGGTGCTGTCGCGGCCGGGCTCGGCCTCGCCACGGCGGGATCGAGTTCACAGCGCGGCGACGAACACCGCGGCAACGGCGGCCACACCGACAGGGGATTCCCGCCCTCCGGGACCACCGAGTACGGCCGGTCCGTCGAACTCGGGAACGGGGAAGTCCGGACGTTCACCAGCGTGGACGGGTCGGGCGACCCGAAGTACCACGGCGTCGAGTTCGACCGTGCGGCGCTGGAGGGGTTGCCACGCGGCGGGGAACTCGCCGACGCTGACAACCGTGCGGAGACGGACAAGTACCGCGCCCGCGGCCAGGCGGTGACGATCCACTTCAAGGAGTCGCTGCAGTTCTTCCTGCCGTTCCCGGACGCGGCCGAGTCGCCGTTCACGTTCCTCGGCCTGAACTGGAACCCCGGGGGTCACCACGGCGGTGCGGGCGCGTGGCTGAAGCCACACTTCGACATCCACTTCCACATGCTCGACCCGGCGACAGTCGACGATGTCACTGGCCCCGGGCTTCCGCCGTACGACACCGGCAATGGCGAGTTCGAACCCGGTGGCCCGGCACCGGACCCCGACGGGGCGGTCGTCGGGACGAACTTCGATCACCGGCAACTCCCCGAGGGGTACGAGCGGTCGCCGGAGGTGGTCGCCGACCAGCGGTACATCAGGGACATGGGCGAGCACGCGGCGCCGGGCGACGCGCCGGAACTCCCCGACGGGCCGGGCGAACCCGGCGATCCTGACGCGTTCGGGAACACCCTCATCCAGGGGTTCATCGGCGACGAGACGGGCTCACAGCTGGCGTTCGTCGAGCCGATGATCACCCGGGAGTTCTTCGCGGACTTCTCGAAGACCGCCCGGTACGACGTGCCACAGCCGGAGGTATACCCCCACGACCTGCGACACCCGACGCAGTACACTGTCCGCGACGTGCCGGCCAGGGACGCCGTCACCGTGGTCATGCAGTCGTTCGAGGACGTCTCCTGATACTGTCGGACACACGTGATGCCACCGCTCCGGTGACTGTTTCGGGGTCTTCGAGATGCATGTCCCCGAACGTCGACGAGCACGTTCACGTACTTGTGTCCGATAGTATGACTCTGCCCGGTTCATACTCACTACCTCCTCACCGACTGCGGTCGGCGCTCGCCACAGCGGCCCGTGGGACTTATGATCGGATCGACACAACGGGTGTCCATGCCAGGTGACCCCTCCGGAGAGCGTCGGTTCACGTTCGACTACGACCCCGGCGAGTTGCGTTGCGGGCGCGGCTGTGTCGCCGACCTGGACGACGCTCTCGCCGACCGGGACCTCGACAGCGCGCTCGTCGTAACGGGGACGAACGTCGGCGCGAACCGCGCCGTGATCGACCCGGTCGAGGCGGGCCTGGGCGAGCGCCTCGCGGGCGTGTTCGACGAGACCACCCCCGAGAAGTCCCTCGCGACCGGCCTCGCGGCGGCCCGACAGGTCCGCGCGGCGGACATCGACGCGCTGGTCGCCGTCGGGAGCGGCAGCAGCCTCGACGTCTCGAAGGTCGCGAGCGCGCTGGGGAGCCACGACGACCCCGGCGCAGCGGCCGAGCGCGCGGTCGAGACGGGTGCGGTCCCGGTTGCCGAGGACGGCGACCCGACGCCGGTCGTGGCGGTCCCGACGACGCTCGCCGGGGCCGACCTGTCGGTCCTCGCGGGCGTAAACCTCTCGCTCGACCCCACGGGGACACCCGACGAGGCGATCCCCGGCGGCGGCGTCAGCGACGGCCGCCTGATGCCGACCGCGCTCCGCTACGACCCCGCGCTGTTCGAGACCACGCCGAAGGGCGTGCTCTGTGCCTCGGCGATGAACGGCTTCGACAAGGCCGTCGAGTGTCTCTACTCCCCCCACGCGACGCCCGTGACCGATGGCACGGCCGTGCGGGCGCTCTCGCTCGCGTCCTCGGGGTTCGAGACGCTCCCCGAAGACGATATGGACGAGCGAAAGCTCTACGAGGCGGTCGCGGGGGTCGTCTGCGCGCAGTACGGCATCTCGACGACCGGCGCCTACCGCGCCTCCGTCATCCACGCGTTCGGTCACGGGCTCGACGGCTACGGGATCCACCAGGGCACCGCCCACGGCATCCTCGCGCCCCACGTCCTCCGCCATCTCTTCGAGGAGGTCGACGGCCGCCGTGACCTGCTCGCCCGGGGTCTCGGGGTATACGACGAGGACGCGACCGACGCGGAACTCGCCGACCGGGTCGTCGATGCGGTCGCGGGTATCAGCGACGACCTCGGCCTGCCGTCGCGCCTCCGCGATATCGAGGGGGTCTCTCGCGAGGACTTCCCCGGGATCGCCGAGGTCGTCGCCACGGACAGTTTTCTCGACAGTGCGCCCGAGGGACTCGACCTCGACACCGACGACGTCGTCGACCTTCTCGACGAGGCCCGGTGAGTCGGCCGAAAACCCGCTTCCCGTCGGGTTAGTGCCCGATGATGGGCTGTGGCTCGTAGGGCTCTTCGAGGTACTCGACGTCCGATCCCGAGAGGTCGATCTCCAGGGCCTCGACGGCCTGTTCCAGGTGTTCGACGCTGGAGGTGCCGACGATGGGCGCGTCGACGTGCTCGTTCCCGTACTGCCAGGCGAGCGCGGTCTGGGCCATCGTCACGTCGTAGTCGGCGGCGAGTTCCTGGAGACGCTCGTTGATCTCCCGGCCGCCGCCGCGCTCGTACTCGGGCGTCGGGTTGTGGTGGTTCCCGGGGTCGCCACGGGTCGTACGCTCGAGTTCGTCGAAGGGACGGGCGAGAAAGCCCTGTCCGAGTGGTCCCCACGGGATGACGCCGACGTCGTTCGCGTCGCAGAGCGGCAGCATGTCGCGTTCCTCCTCGCGGTAGGCGACGTGGTAGTGGTTCTGCATCGTCCCGTAGGAGACCAGCCCCTCCCGCTCGCTGGTCCGCAGGCGGTCGGCGAGTTCGTGGGCATACATCGAGGAGGTGCCGACGTGGCGCACGTCGCCCCGGCGGACCAGGTCGTCCAGCGTCCGGAGCGTCGTCTCCGGCGGCGTGTCGGGGTCGACGCGGTGGGTCTGGTAGAGGTCGATGGTATCGACGCCGAGTCGCTCCTTGCTGGCGGCGACCTCCTGCTCGATGGTCTTTCGCGACAGCCCCGAGGCGTTGGGGTGGTCCTCCCCGACGGGGAAGCGGACCTTCGTGGCGATGACGTGTTCGTCGCGGTCGTGGTCGGCGAGCACGTCGCCGAGGATCTCCTCGCTCTCGCCGTCCGAGTAGGCGTTGGCGGTGTCGAAGAAGTTCACGCCCAGTTCGATGGCGCGCTCGATCACCTCGCGGCCCCCTTCCTCGTCGAGCATCCAGGGCTCCTCGCTGCCGAAGCTCATACAGCCGAGACACACCTGCGAGACCTCCATGCCGGTCGAACCGAGCGTGGTGTACTCCATACCCGCCCTTGGGCGAGCGGGCACATAGCCTTGGAGGAAGCGGCGACTCGCGGCGACTTCTCCGTCGACAGTCATACTGCCGGCTGTAACTTCGTGAAGACGTTCGCCGCCCCGGGGCGACGAAATACCGGTACATCGGTGCAACCGACCGCATGACGGCTTTTGTCGGGAACATCCGGTTCGTGGAAGCTCCCGTCGGGACGGTCTCAAGTTCCGCGCGCCGGCTCTCGTCGAGGACTGGCACGTCCGGGGCTGGCACGCCACGGACACGGGCGGCCCGACCGCCGGGCGGACCCGGTCGGGTCCCGTCCTCTCCGCCTCCCTCATACTGTCGGACACAAGTGATGCCACCGCTCCGGTGACCGTTTCGGGGTCTTCGAGATGCATGTCCCCGAACGTCAACGAGCACGTTCACGTACTTGTATCCGACAGTATCACCAGTCGGCGACGCTGCCGTCTTCGTGGCGGACGGTCGGAAGGTGGCTCCGCTCGTAGTCGTACTCCCGGGCGGCCTCGCGGTCGACCTCGATGCCGAGGCCAGGGTCGTCGGGAACGTCCAACCCGCCGACGGACTCGTCCAGCGTCGCCCCGCCCGCGAACACGTCGGTGACGGCGTCGCCGTAGACCTCGGCGTAGTCGGTGAACTCCTGGACGCCGAAGTTCGGGACGGACAGGTCGACGTGGACGCTGGCGGCCTGGCCGACCGGCGAGAGGTCCGGCGGGCCGTGGAACGCCGTCTCGACGTAGTGGTGTTCCGCGACCGTCGCGAGTTTCGACGCCGCGGTGATCCCGCCGACGTGGGCCAGGTCCACCCGGAGGAAATCGACGAGGCGGTCCTCTATCAGCGGGCGCATCTCCCAGGGGTCGGTGAACAGTTCGCCCGTCGCCAGCGGGACGGTCGTCGCCTGTCGAAGGTCCGCGAAGACGTCCTTGTTCTCGGGGCGCAGCGGGTCCTCCAGGAAGCAGAGGTCGGCCGGTTCGAGGCCGGTCGCGATCCGGCGGGCCTCCCGGGGGCCGGCGCGGCCGTGCACGTCCACGATGAGTTCGGGGGCCGGCCCGAGTCGCTCGCGGACCTCGTTCACTCCGTCGACGACGCGGGCGACATCGAGGTAGGTGTCGCCGCTGCCGACATTGACCCGGAGGTGGTCGATCCCCCGGTCGAGCGCGGCCTCGGCGTTTTCCACGATGTCGTCGACGCGCTCGGCGCCGCAGCGGGTGTAGACCGTGGCGTACTCGCGGGTCCGCCCGCCGAGCATGTCGTATACCGGGACGCCCGCCGCCCTGCCCTTGAGGTCCCACAGTGCCGTGTCCACGCCGGAGAGGGCGCTGTCGAGGACCGGTCCGCCCCGCCAGTAGGTCCCACGGAAGAGGGACTGCCAGGCGTCTTCGACGCGACTGGCGTCCCGGCCGTCGAGTTCGGGAAGGACGTGCTCGGCGAGCGCCGCTTCGACGGCCTTCTCGCGGCCGTTGAGGGTGGCGTCGCCCCACCCGACGAGGCCGTCGGCGGTTTCGAGGCGGACGAGGACGTAGTTGCGACCCGGGCGGGTCAGCAGAACGTCGGCGTGTCTGATCTCCATGGCGAGCGCTCGGTCCGAGCGGTCATCAAGCCGGGTATCACCCCCCACATCTGCCGGGTGTGCGGATGGCCGGGAAGACCGGGCCCCCCGGAGACGACGGTTTCAAGCCGTCGCCGGCCGACCGGTCGGGTATGGATCAGGAGGCCTTTCTCGACGCGGTGCGCGAGGACAACAGGACGGCGCTCTCCCGGCTGGGCGCCTCGAAGGCGCTGTACGCCGACACCGCCGGGGAGATGGACGACGGGAGCGTCCTGGCGGCGGCGGGCGACCGCGCCCACCACGCCGCCGAGACCTTCGGAGCGTGGGCTGACGACGAGACCGACCCCGACGCGGCCGACCTGTTCGCGGCGGCCGCCGAGACCGGACGGGACCATGTCGAGACCATCGCCGGGGAACACGGCGACTACGACCCGGGCGAGGTGCCCGCGGTCCAGACCCACCTCCGAGGCGTCGAGGGGACCGTCGAGCGCCTGGGCGCGTTCGTCGGGTGGGCGCTCGCGGCGGGGAACAACACCGACCAGGTGGTCGGCTACTTCGTCGGGCAGGCGAGTCCGGGGACGGCGAGCACGTTCCGCGACGTGAGCGACGACCACGACGAACACGTCGACAGCGCGGGGGCGGTGCTCGCGGACGCCCGCAAAGAAGGCGACTGGGAGCGCGCCCGCGAGGCGGCTGGCGCGGCCATCGAGGCCGACTACGACGACTACTTCGAGACGCTGGAGTCGCTGGGCGTCAACCCCAAACCCGTCTGCTGATACTGTCGGACACACGGACGTGAACGTGTTCGTCGACGTCCGGAACCGCACGCCTCAAGGGGCGCCGCGACTAGGTTCCACCGATGAGCGACACCGGTTCCAGCGGCCCCCTCTCGCCCGACCGGCCCGACGCCGAGAAGCCGTTCCGCGTCGACGCCCCCTTCGACCCCGCGGGCGACCAGCCCGACGCCATCGAGGGGCTGGTCGCGGGGTTCGAGCGCGAGGGCTACGACAAGCAGACCCTGCTCGGCGTGACGGGGTCGGGCAAGACCAACACCGTCTCCTGGGTGGTCGAGGAGCTCCAGCAGCCCACCCTCGTGATCGCCCACAACAAGACCCTCGCCGCGCAACTGTACGAGGAGTTCCGCGAGTTGTTCCCGGACAACGCCGTCGAATATTTCGTCTCGTACTACGACTACTACCAGCCCGAGGCCTACGTCGAGCAGACCGACACCTACATCGACAAGGACGCCTCCATCAACGACGAGATAGACAGGTTGCGCCACTCGGCGACCCGCTCGCTCCTGACGCGGGACGACGTCATCGTCGTCTCGTCAGTGTCGTGCATCTACGGGCTGGGCGACCCGCGCAACTACGTCGACATGTCTCTGCGCCTGGCGGTCGGCCAGGCGATCGACCGCGACGAACTGCTCGCCCGACTGGTGGACCTGAACTACGAGCGCAACGACGTCGATTTCACGCAGGGCACGTTCCGGGTGCGGGGCGACACCGTCGAAATCTACCCGATGTACGGCCGCTACGCCGTTCGCGTCGAGTTCTGGGGCGACGAGATCGACCGCATGTTGAAGATCGACCCCCTGGAGGGCGAGGTGAAATCCAACGAACCCGCCGTGCTGGTCCACCCCGCCGAGCACTACTCAATCCCCGAGAAACGCCTGGAACGGGCCATCGAGGAGGTCGAGGAGCTGAAAGAGCAACGCGTCGGGCACTTCGAGCGCCAGGGCGACCACGTCGCCGCCCAGCGGATCGAGGAGCGGACCACCTTCGACCTGGAGATGATGCGCGAGACGGGCTACTGCTCGGGCATCGAGAACTACTCCGTCCACCTCTCCGACCGTGAGTCGGGCGAACCGCCCTACACCCTCCTCGATTATTTCCCCGAGGACTTCCTGACTGTCATCGACGAGTCCCACCAGACCGTCCCCCAGGTCCGCGGCCAGTTCGAGGGCGACCGCTCCCGGAAGGAATCGCTCATCGAGAACGGTTTTCGCCTCCCGACGGCCTACGACAACCGCCCGCTCACGTTCGAGGAGTTCGAGGAAAAGACCGACCGGACGCTGTACGTCTCCGCGACGCCGGGCGACTACGAGCGCGAGCAGTCGCGCCAGGTCGTCGAACAGATCGTCCGGCCGACTCATCTGGTCGACCCCGCGGTCGAGGTCGCGCCGGCGGAGGGGCAGGTCGACGACCTCCTGGAGCGGATCGACGACCGGGTCGAGCGGGAGACGCCAGCGGCGTCCCCGGAAAGCGGCAAGGCCGCTGGAGAGCGCGTGCTGGTGACGACGCTCACCAAGCGGATGGCCGAGGACCTGACCGAGTACCTCGGCGAAGCAGGGGTGGACGTCGAGTACATGCACGACGAGACGGACACCCTGGAGCGACACGAACTCGTCCGGTCGCTCCGCCTCGGCGAGATCGATGTCCTCGTCGGGATCAACCTCCTGCGGGAGGGGCTGGACATCCCCGAGGTGTCGCTGGTCGCGATCCTCGACGCCGACCAGGAGGGTTTTCTCCGCTCGGAGACGACCCTGGTCCAGACGATGGGGCGCGCGGCACGGAACGTCAACGGCGAGGTCGTGCTGTACGCCGACGACGTGAGCGACGCCATGCAGCTGGCGATGGACGAGACCAACCGCCGCCGCCGCATTCAGGAGGAGTACAACGAAGAGCACGGCTTCGAGCCACAGACCATCGAGAAGGAGGTCGGCGAGTCCTCGCTACCCGGGTCGAAGACCGAGACGGGCGGGGCGTCCTCGCTCGACCCCGCGGACGGGGAGGAAGCGGCCCGTGCCATCGAACACCTGGAGGAGCGCATGCAGGAGGCCGCCGACAACCTGGAGTTCGAACTCGCGGCGGACATCCGCGACCGCATCCACGAGCTGCGCGAGGAGTACGAACTCGCCGGGGACGACGAGGAGGGCGTCGTCCCCGAACCGGTCGACGAATTTTAGAGGAGATAGTCGGTTCGGGACCGTCCTCGGGGACGTCAGGGCGGTCAGTGCCCGTGTGCAGCGACGTGTGTTCGGTTCTCGTAGGTCGAGCAACATTCGACGGTAGCGTGGTCGACGCCGTGGTCGGCCAGCACCGCGTGGACGCGGGCGTTGACGTCCTCGGCGGCCGCCAGCGTCTCGACCGACGCCTCCACGTGGACCGTCGCGACCGTGAGCTGGCTGCAGACCTGCCACGCGTGCAGGTCCGTGACCCCGGAGACGCCCTCGACCGCCAGCAGGGCGTCCCGGAGGCCGTCGGTGTCGACCGGCGTCTTCAGGAAGAAGACGGCGCCGCTCTCCCGGAGGACTCGCACGGCCGACCAGGCGACAAGACCGCCGACAACGAGGGCCGCCCCGGGGTCGACCGCCCGGACGCCCGTGAACTCGACGGCCAGCACCGAGACGATGACGACGACCGACCCGCCGGCGTCGCCCAGCAGGTGATAGAGCGCGCCCCGCTCGTTGAGGCTCATCTCCTTGCCTTCGAGCACCAGGACGGACCCGACGTTGACGACGAGGCCACCGACCGCGATGGCGAGCGTCGGTCCGGTGCCGATGGCCACCGGGTCGAGAAACCGCCGGTAGGACTCCCAGAGGATGTACCCGACCATCGGCAACAGGAACAGTCCGTTGAGAAAGGCCGCGAGCGGTTCGATCCTGTGCAGGCCATAGGTCCACTCGTCGCCGGCGTCG
The DNA here is from genome assembly GCA_003023785.1 of Halobacteriales archaeon QS_5_68_33. GTDB lineage: Archaea > Halobacteriota > Halobacteria > Halobacteriales > Haloarculaceae > QS-5-68-33. The sequence continues at coordinate 22,745 of PXRS01000021.1, forward strand.
ACCCGTTCGGCGACGGCCGCGGCCGCGAACGCCATCACGTACGCGAGCGCGTCGAACAGCATGTGGACCGCGTCGCTCACCAGCGCCACCGACCCGAAGGCCAGCCCCCCCGCGAGTTCGACGACGAACCCGACCAGGTTGATCGCCGCGACCGCCGCGAGTTTCCGGCTGCTCGACCCCGTTGTGTCGTGGTCGTGCTCGCCTGCGTCGGCGTCCGGTCCGCCACCGGCCTGTATCTCCGGCGATTCGCTGTCGGCCATCACCCGGTTGCAGTTCCGGGGTCTTATCAAATCTACTGCTATCGGGCGCCGATCTGGGACCAAATATTGATGATACTTAGCAGCCGTCTTATTAAATCGAGCGCTCGGTCGTAGATCAGTTCCGGATTTCGTCGAACCGGTCGGCGACGTCCTTCCGGAGTTCGTTTGCGTTCCGTTGGACGTCCGAACAGAGCGTGTATACGTTGACCAGCGCGTCACTGGTCACCGGCGGGTGCCAGCGCGTCGACGATGCGGCCGGGATTGTTCGAGAACACCTTCCGCATGGCGTCTTTGGGGACGTCGAGGGTGAGGATCTCCATGACGGCGACGCCGGGATGACAGGCGGGCGTGCCGCTGCCGAACAGGACCCGGTCGGGGTGTTCCATGATCGCCCGTTCGAGGTGGTCGCGAAACCGGACGAAACTCGTGTCGAGATAGAGGTCGGCGGCGCGGTCCAGCAGGTCGATGCTCTGGGTCATGTACTCGCGGTTCAGCGGGTAGCCGCCGAAGTGCGCGAGGACGACCGGGAAGTCGTACTTCAGGAGCGTCGCCTCGATGGCCGCCGGCGGGAACCCCACCCCGCCGCGGACGACCGTCGGCAGGTTCGCGACCGCCAGCCGTTCGAGGACGTCCTCGTCGGGCAGGCCGTCGCGAGCGGGATGGAGCGAGAAGCCGACGAAGCGGTCGTCGTAGGCGTACTGCTCGATATCCTCGGGCGAGGTATGGTGGTCTTCCCGGCTCGCCGCGAGGTTGCGCAACCGCGCCACGGGCGTGTCGGCGGGGTCGCGGGCGCCGTTGACCCGTGCCAGCGGGACGAACGGGCGCTCGACGCTCATGCGCGCGATGGCGTTGTTCGCCTTCAGGTACGAGCCGTCGCGCCCGCCCGGCGTGACAACCGCCCGGACGACCCCTGCCTGGTGCATCTCGCGCTCCAGGCGCTCGGGGTCACCCAGCCCCTCGCGTCGCCGGCGGCCCTGCGCGGGTTCGAGCCGCGCGTGGACGTCCACCACCCGGAACCCGTGCTCCAGCTCCAGCATGCACGCGTCTACGTGGAACCTGCCTAAAACGGTTGCCGGGCGCTCCCTCCGCGGACCGCCGGGGCTACCGATCCCCCGGGGCATCGGCGTCGTCGCTGCCGCTCGCAACCATTTGCTTATAAACACCACCGACCGCTGTTCCGTGTTCCGTGTTCACACACCGCTGGGTAGGGTTCGGCCCCGTGTATAGCAACACTTATATAGAACCGCTAACGACAATTCTAGCGACACACCTATGGCATCCGGTCAGCGACGCATGGGCGGGCAGCCCATGTTCATTCTGGAGGAAGACACCCAGCGGACATCGGGTGAGGACGCACAGAGTTCGAACATCACGGCGGGCAAGGCCGTCAGCGAGAGCGTACGCACGACGCTCGGTCCCCGCGGGATGGACAAGATGCTCGTCTCGGACAGCGGCGACGTCGTCATCACGAACGACGGCGCCACCATCCTCGACGAGATGGACATCGAGCACCCCGCGGCCCAGATGATCTCCGAGGTCGCCGACACCCAGGAGGACGAGGTCGGCGACGGGACCACGACGGCGGCGGTGCTGGCCGGCGAACTCCTCTCGAAGGCCGAGGACCTGCTGGACGACGACGTCCACCCGACGACCATCGTCGAGGGCTACCACGAGGCGGCGTCGCTGGCCCACGAGGCCATCGACGAGGTCACGCTCGACGAGGAACTCGACGACGAGCTCCTGGCGAAGGTCGCCAAGTCGAGCATGACCGGCAAGGGCACCGGCGACGTCTCCGCCGAGGAGCTCGCGGAGACGGTCGTCGACGCCGCCCGCCGGGTCACCACCGACGGCGACGTCGTCCGCGACAACATCTCCGTCCACGCCCGGACCGGCTCGTCCTCCAGCGCGACGCGCCTGGTCGAGGGACTCATCACCGACGAGGAGCCCGTCCACGACAACATGCCCCGCAGCCTCGAGGACGTCGCCGTCGCGTTCGTCGGCGACGACATCGAGGTCCGCGAGGCCAGCATCGACGCCGAGTACAACGTCTCCAGCGTCGACGACCTCAACACGGCCATCGAGGCCGAGCAGAACGAACTCCAGGGGTACGCTGACCACGTCGTCGACCTGGGAGTCGACGTCCTGTTCGTCGACGGCGACATCGCCGACCACGTCGCGGCCGCCCTCGCCAAGGAGGGCATCATGGCCTTCGAGACCGACCCCGACGACCTGGCGTTCTCGACCGGGCTGACCCCCGTCGCCACCGTCGAGGAACTCGAGGAGGGCGACCTCGGCCACGCCGGGAGCGTCTCCATCGAGAAGTTCGGCGACGAGACGCTGACGTTCATCGAGGACGGCGAGTCCGGCGAGGCCGTCACCGTCTTCGCCCGCGGGGGCACCGAGCACGTCACCGACGAACTCGAGCGTGTCCTCACCGACGCGCTTGACGTCGTCACCGCCGCCGTCGACCAGGGCGGCGTCGTGCCCGGCGCCGGCGCCACCGAGATCGCCATCGCCGACCACGTCCGCGACCAGGCCGCCAGCGTCGAGGGCCGCCGCCAGCTCGCCGTCGAGGCCTTCGCCGACGCCATCGACGTCCTCCCGCGCACGCTCGCGCAGAACACCGGCATGGACCCCATCGACGCGCTGGTCGACCTGCGCGCCGAGTACGAGCGCGAGGGCATCGCCGGCATCATCTCCGAGGGCCAGACGGGCGTCATCGACGATTCCGTCGACTACGGCGTCCTCGACCCCGTGGCCGTCAAACACGAGGCCGTCGAAAGCGCCGCCGAGGCCTCGACGATGATCGTCCGCATCGACGACGTCATCTCGGGCCAGACCTGATCCGACGCCCGTCGGCGGTTTCATACGGTCGGTTGCAAGTCACTTCCGGGATTTACCCGTCCGGCGGATCACCGGTACACAGTGACAACCGACCGTATCAGTTCTCCCGTTCGCTCTTGTATAGCACGTCCACGGGAGATTCGACGATGCTCCGCCGGTCCGGAGAACGGTTCTGCTCCGTAGCAAACAAGTCACAACGGAGCAATTCGACTTCTCGATAGTACTCGAGAGGAAGCTGACCGACCTGCGCGTAACGCAGCCGCTTTCACGGCCGATAGGGGGGTTTTCGGGGAACCGACACGTCCTGCGGCACAAGATATATACCGGCACAGATATATCGCCGAGCAGGCAGTTGCTCCTGGTCCCGACCATGTTCGAGACATATCGCGTTCGCACGGCCGTGCTCATCAGTATCGTCCTCGTCGCCGCCGTCGCCGCCGGACTCGGCGGCGCGCGGTCGACCTCCGCCGGCCCTGTGACGGTCGACCCCACGCCGTCAGGCCCGAACGAGGCCGACTCGACGCACGCGGTGACGGTCCCGGTCGGGTCCGACACCGCGGTGGTCGGCGAGGATTTCGCGTCGCTCCTCGTCGACTACAGCGTCGACCAGCCCGCGGCGGACGTGAGCAACGTCGGTGCGAACCGGATCGAACGCATCGGTATCGACCGCGGCGACGACGACCCCGGGTCGCAGGTCGACGTCCGGGCCGCCGAGATATCGTCGGTCAGCGGCAAGGCCGACGGGAACGCGGTCCGCATCGCGCTGGCCGGCGAGCGCACCATCCAGGCGGGCGACGAACTCGTCGTCGTCATGCAGAGCGTCCAGAACCCGCAGAACGCCGGGACTGCGGACGTGTCAGTGACGATCAACACGGAGAGCGCGGCGGTGACAGCGGACGGCCCGGTCACCTACGAGCAACACGACGCGACGGTCACGTTCGAGGACCAGCGCTCGGCGGGCGAGACGGTCGTGATCGACTCCGTGACCCTCTCGGAGGGCGGGTTCGTCGCGGTCCAGAACACGAGCGGCGCCTCGCCCGGCGAGGTCCGGGCTGTCTCGACGTACCTCGGACCGGGCACCCACGAGGACATCGAGGTCACGCTCGACGACCAGGTGACCGGCGACACGACGCTGTACGCACAGGCATACACCGATTCCAACGCCGACCGCACGTTCGACTACCCGCCCGACGGCGAAGTCGACGGACCCTACCGGAACACCGACGACAACGTCATCGGGTCGGACTCGGCCGCGATAACGTACGACCCCAACGCCGGGAACACGCCGACGGCGACGCCCACGCCCACCCCCACCGCGACGCCGTCGGGTACCCCCACACCGACTGTGACCGCGACGCCCACACAGACCGTAACGCCGACCCCCACCACGTCCGGAACGCCGGCCGACACGGTGACGCCGACGACGGACACTGCGACGGCGACCGACACGACGGGCCAGACTGACACGCCGTCCGATGGAGAGACCCCGACGCCGACCGAGACGGCCACGGCGACCGCCGGCGAGGGCTCGGAGGTGGGCGACGGAAACACGGACACGCCGGCGTCCGCCCCGCCGGGTGACGGGACGGAGACGGCCACCAGCGAGACGGGCGACGGTGGCTTCGGCGGCTTCACGACCACGCTGGTCGCCGCTCTCCTGCTCGGGACGCTCCTGGGCGGGAGCCGACTCGCCGAGCGGCTGACCGAGTAGGTCTCTCCTCGGGGCGGTCACCCCCGACTCGCCGAAACGTTCTCCTGTCGGTCCCCCGTGGGCCAGCTCGTGGGCGAACTCGCCCGGCAGGTCCAGGAGCGACTGCGCGACCGCCTCGTAGTGGCGCGGCCAGAACTCGACTGGGAGGTGGAGTACCACGTCGCGGGGACGCCGGTCGACGTCGTCGGCCGGTCGGCCGACGGGGGCACGACGGCCCTGGTCGAACTGGAGTGGCGCCGCGCCGACCCCGCTGACAACGCCGCGAAACTGTTCAGACACCTCGCCGACGGCCGGATGCCGGACCGGGTCGTCGTCGCGCACGTCTTCACCGGGTACTACGACCTCGCCAGGGGCGGTGTCTCCTCGAAGCGGCAGAACGCCGAGTTCGTCGGCCGCGTCGCCGCCGACACGTTCGAGCGCCTGACCTACCGCCCGGTCGACCTCGCCGTCGACCCGCCCAAGCGGGGCGGGGGCCTCCCCGGCGACTGGGCGGAGGCCGTTGACGCGGCGGCCGCCGAGATCGGCGACGAGGTCTGAGGGTCAGACCACGCGGTTCGCGAGGTCCTCGCCCGCCGCGAACCGCCGGACGTTCTCGCGGACGAGCGTCGCGGTCCGCCTGCCCGACGAGCCCGCGGGTCGCCGCCGAGAGCGGGACCGCCAGCGCGACGAACCGTGCCCCGGAGACGGCGTCATACGGTCGGCTGTAAATCGTTTCCGGATTTCGTCGGACCGGTCGGCGAAATACCGGTACATCGTGACACCCGACCGTATCAATCGAGCGTGACGACGCCGGTCTCGACGAGGTCGGCGAGGACGTTCCGGGCGTGGCCGCTGGGGTCGACCCCCTCGTAGACGGCCTGGACGGTCCCGTTCACGACGACGAACGTCGTGCGGGCGGTGACGCCCCGGTCCATCTCCACGTCGAACGCCTCGGCGACGTCGGCCTCGGGGTCGGCCAGCAGGTCGAACGCCAGGCTCTGGTCGTCGGCGAATGCGGCGTGGGAATCGACGCCGTCCAGCGAGACGCCGTAGACGGTCACGCCGGCCTCGCGGTACGTATCGAGTTCGGCCTGGAACTCGTTCGCCTCGACCGTACAGCCGCGCGTGTCGTCTTTCGGGTAGAAGTAGACGACCGAGACGCCCGTCCAGTCGGGTCCGACGGTATCACCGTCCTGGTTGGGCGCGCTGATCTCGGGGGCCGGATCATCGGGTTCGAGCACCATACCCGCCCTGTGGGGGCCACCGGAAAGGCGGTTGCGGTCGCGGCGACCGGCCCTCGCTCGTCCGGCGTCAAGGACCGGCGCTCGTTCGCCGTCGCGTCGGCGTCACTCGACGGGGATCTCGGTGCTGTCCCCGGAGACGTCTCCGAGTTTCGGGAGGGTGACGGTGAGCACGCCGTCGTCGAGGGACGCGCTGGCCCCCTCCTCCTCGACGGGAACGGGGAGGCCGACCTGGCGGCTGACCGAACGGCGCCGGCGCTCGCGGGTGACGTAGCGGTCGGCCTCGCTGACGGCCTCGGTCTCGCGTTCGGCCGCGATGGAGAGGGTCGTCCCGTCGACGAGAGTGACGCGGACGTCCTCGCGGTCATAGCCGGGCAGGTCGGCGACGACGACGAACTCCTCGCCGGTGTTGGCGACGTCGACGGGCAGGGCGTTTCCGTCCCCCGACGGCCCCATGCCCCCGGTGACTATCTCCAGCAGGTCCTCGATCCCCTCGAAGGGGTCGTTTCGGCCTGACATACGACGGGGTAGGCCCCGGTCGGGTTTACGTGTGGCGGGACGGGTGGAGCGGCGTCCCGGGTACGTTGCGGCCGACAGTCAGAGGACGGTCTCTCTGTCGTACGAGCCCAGCCGGCGGACCCAGCCGTCTTTCGCGATATTCTCGATCGCTTCGAGCGCCTCCCCGGTCCGTTCCTCGTAGAGGCCGGCGGCGACGTCGATGTGGAAGACGTAATCGCCCAGTCGCTCGCCGGTCGGGCGGGACTCGACGCGGGTGAGGTTGATGTCCCGCTCGGCGAAGGGTTCGAGCATCTCCAGGAGGAGGCCCGGGTAATCGACGCCGGGGTTGACGATGAACGACGTCTTCGACCCCGCCTCGGTGCGCTGGCTGGCGGGCGCGATGGCGACGAACCGCGTCGCGTTCGAGGACTGGTCCTGGATGTCCTCGGCGAGGACGACCAGGTCGTCGCCGGCGTTGCCAGGGTGGCCGATGCCGGCGACGCCGGCGTCCCCGCGGGCGCGCTCGACGCCGCGGGCGGTGCTCGCCACGGCCTCCAGTTCGGCGTTCGGGTAGTGCGCTTCGAGGTAGCCCCGACACTGGGCCAGCGCCTGTGCGTGGCTGGCGACGACCGAGAACTCCGGCCCCTGCGCGAGCAGGGCGTGGCGGATGGGCGTAATGAGTTCGCGGACGATGGCCACGTCGTACTCGACGAAGGCGTCGAGCGACTCGTTGACGGAGCCGTCGGTGCTGTTCTCGACGGGGACGACGCCGCGTTCGTACTCGCCGCTGGCCACCGCCTCGATGACCGCCGTCATCGACTCCGCGAACGACACCTCGTCGGCCACCGCGGTGGCCGCGCGGTGGGAGTACGTTCCCTCGGGACCGAGCGTGAGCGCTTCCATTGCCCCCCGATTCGCCGGTCCCGGTGAAAAGGGCCTCGGTGTCCCCTCTCCGTCGAGCGTCGCGGCCGCCGCGCTCCGGCGTGGCCGCCACGCTCTTGTCCCGAGCGGTCGGCACGCCGGTATGAACGCTTCCGAACGCGCGGCGCTGGCCGAGCAGTACGCCGACGCCGACAACCTGAACGCACGCGTTCGCCTCCACGAAGAGCACGACACGGCCGACCGCGACTGGTGGCAGTGGGTGTTCGACCGCGTCGACCTGCCCGACGGCGCACGGGTCCTCGAACTCGGCTGTGGGCCGGGCTACCTCTGGCGGGACGTCGCCGACCGCCTCCCTGCGGACGCGTCCCTCCTGCTCACCGACTTCTCGCGCGGGATGGTCACCGAGGCGCGCGGAACCCTCGCGGCGGCGGGGATCGGAAACGGGGGAGCGGACGGCGTTGAGGCCGACTTCGCGACCGCGGCCGCCGAATCGCTGCCGGTGGCCGACGACAGCGTCGACGTCGTCGTCGCCAATCACATGCTGTATCACGTCGACCGCGACGCCGCACTTCCCGAGATCCGGCGCGTCCTCCGACCGGGCGGGCGCCTCTACGCGACGACCAACGGCGAGGACAACCTGGCCGAACTGCGCGGGATGATCACCGCCGTCAGCGACTTCGTCCCGCCGTCGGCGACGAAGTTCAGCCTCGAGAGCGGGAGCGAGCAACTGGCCGCGCACTTCGCCGGGGTCGAACGGTACGAGCGCGACTCCGCGCTCCGGGTCCCCGAAGTCGAACCGCTGGTCGCCTACGCCGGGTCGCTGTCCGCCATCGAGCGCGAAGAACTGGCGGCGTTCACCGACCGCGCGGCCGAACGACTCGAAGCCAGCGACGGCCCGCTCAGGATCGAGAAGTCGATGGGGCTGTTCGTCGCGCGGGCGCCGTGACCTACGGGAGTCGCGTCGCGACGTACTCCCGGGCGAGGGCGACGGCGAGCGCGGCGGACAGGGCGACGGTCGCGAAGTGTGTCACGGTAAAGCCGAGGCCGGTCGACCGGAAGGGGTTGCTCGCCATCGTCTCCGCGTACCAGGACAGCGACTCCGCGCCGCCCAGACCGAGGGCGAACAGGCCCAGCGTCACCGCCACGACGAAGCCGCCGGTCCCGAAGCCGACGTAGGTGGCGAAGTTCTCGACGTTGAACACGCTGATCGCCTGGCTCTCGGTCAGCGGTTCGTTGCGAGCGCGGTAGAGCCCGGCACCGACGAGGAGCACCGCCGTCCCGAATTCGATGGCGACAGCGGTGGTCCCCAGCAGGACCACGGTCGGCGACGCGGCCCCGGGGTCGATCGACGGGACGTACGCCGTTGTTTCTACCGAATAGAGGCTGTACAGCGGGAGCGCGAGCGTCAGCGACCCGAGCAGAACTCCGACAATAGCGAGTTTTCGGGGGATCGACTGCCTGAAGTGGGTGAACCGCTCGACTCTGATGCGGTCGTACGCCGAATCGCTCAGCACTCGTCGCGTGATCGGGTCGTCCGTTTCGTCGGATGAGTTCTGATCCATGTGTCCGCGTCGTTTGATTAGTCGTCTCCGATACTCCTATAAATCAGTTGTGCCCGCCGACAGTGTTGACGGCGGTCCCGCCCGACCGGTCGCAACCGGAAGCCCGGTCGTGGTGGTCGGCGGTGTCGACGGTGGCGCTCCCACGGACCGCAACTGTTTAGCGGTCGCACTGCCAGTCGTCGTTCATGTCCGACGACGAGTCGGCCTGCTGTGCGCCGACGCGCGACACCGACAGCGGGATCGGCGATGCCGGTGTGACAGCCACGGACGGGACGGCCGACGCCGCCGCCCGCGCGGACTGGCGGACCGATCCCGCCACGGACGACGACGAGCGCACGAGGGGGATGGTCCGCGTCGACGGGGGCACCTTCCGGATGGGCACCGACGGTGACGTCGGTTTCCCCGAGGACGGCGAGGGGCCGGCACGCGACGTGACGGTCGACCCCTTCTACGTGGACAGGTTCGCCGTCACGAACGCCCATTTCCTGGCGTTCGTTCGCGAGACGGGCTACACGACCGAGGCCGAGCAGTTCGGCTGGTCGTTCGTCTTCACCGAGTTCGTCCCGGACGCCGACCGCGACCGGACGCTCCGGAACGTGCCCGCCGCGCCCTGGTGGGTCGCCGTCGAGGGGGCCGACTGGTTTCACCCCCGCGGCCCGAGTTCGCACGTCGTCGACGACGACCTCCTCAAACATCCGGTCACGCACGTCTCCTGGCGCGACGCCGCCGCCTACGCCGACTGGGCGGACAAGCGCCTCCCCACGGAGGCCGAGTGGGAGTGCGCTGCCCGCGGCGGCCACGAGGGGCGGCGGTTCCCGTGGGGGGACGACCTCGAACCCGACGGCGAACACCGCTGTAACGTCTGGCAGGGCGACTTTCCCGAGTACAACACCGTCGCGGACGGCTACCGCGGGACCGCCCCGGTCGACGCCTTCGAACCCAACGACTTCGGCCTCTCGAACGTCTGTGGCAACGTCTGGGAGTGGTGTGCGGACTGGTTCAGTCCCACCTACCACACGACCGACCCCTACGACCACGAGAACCCGACGGGCCCCGACGAGGGCGACGAGCGGGTGATGCGCGGCGGTTCCCACCTCTGTCACGAGTCGTGGTGCAACCGCTACCGACTGGCCGCCCGCTCGAAGAACACACCCGACAGTTCCACCGGCAACATCGGGTTCCGGTGTGTCGTCGACGCCGTCTAACCCGTCGGCCGTCCGCCCCGGTCACGACCGCGCCGCGCTGCTCGCGACCCGAGCCATCGAACGGGCGCTGGTGGGCATCTGTCACAGCCACCTCCGGGAGCACTCGTTCGTCCGGGACGAGGCCGTCACCGTCGAGGGGACGGACCCCGTTCGCGTCGCGCTGGAGGTCGTCCTCGGCGGCGACCGCATGCAAGCCGCTCTACACCCGCCAGATTACAGTTCCTCGGCGAGTTCGTCGGCGACTCGGGCGCCGAGTTCCGCCTTTTCCCCCTCGAAGGTCGACACGGAGTCCGCGCGGACGAACAGCACCCGGGTGCGGTCCTCGCCCATCACGCTCGCGTCGTTGGCGACGACGAACGCCATCCCGACCCGCTCCAACACCTCGCGTGCGGCCGCGGCGGCGGCCTCGTCGTCGCCGCCGGTCTCGGCCTTGAACCCCACGATGGGGAGGTCCGGCCGCGCCTCCCGGGCGGCGTCGACGATCTTCGGAGCGGGTTCGAGTTCGAGCGTCAGGTCCGACTGGCCCGAGCGGATCTTCTCCGGGCGGGCCTCGACGGTGTAATCGGAGACGGCCGCCGCCGAGACGAACGCGTCGGCCTCGGCGACGCTCGCCAGGACCGCGTCGTGCATCTCCGCGGCCGACTCGACGGGTTCGACGGTCGCGTAGGGCACCTCGGGGCCGTCGTGGACGAGGGTCACGTCGGCGTCGCGGACGTAGCAGGCGCGGGCGATAGCCCGCCCGGTCTTGCCCGACGCGCGGTTCGAGAGCGTCCGGACCGGGTCGACCGACTCGGTGGTCGCGCCGCCCGTGACGACGACGTGCTCGCCCGCGAGCGTGTCGGGCGTCGCCGCCCGCGCCACTTCGGTGACGATGGCCTCCTCGGTGGCTATCTTCGCCTTGCCCTCCTCGATGCGCGGGTCGACGAACGAGACGCCCCAGGACTCGACGCGGTCGATGGCGTCGAGGACGCCCGGGTGGTCGTACATGGGTTCGTGCATCGCGGGCGCGACGACGACCGGGACGCCCGCGCCGAGGGCGGTGGTCGCACACGTCGTCACGGGCGTGTCGTCTATCGCGGCGGCCATCTTGCCGACGGTGTTGGCGGTGGTGGGCGCCACCAGCAACACGTCGGCCCACCCCTCGCGGCCACAGAGGTCGACGTGCTCGACGGCGCCGGTGATTTCGGTGACGACGGGGTTGTCGGTGGCGAACTCCAGCGCCCATGGGTGGACGATACCCCGGGCGGCGTCGGTCGTGACCGCCCTGACGTCGGCGCCCCGGCGTCGCAACTCGTGGGCCAGTTCCACCGTCTTCACTGCCGCGATCGACCCCGTGACCCCGAGCGCGACCCTGACACCGTCGAGCATCGGCTGCCCGTAGTACCGCGCCGGATTAAAAGGGTGGGACCACGCCGGCCGGCGGGTGGTCCGAACGGGATACCTCTGACACCCACCGGTGACTTGCGGGCCCCCCGGCATCTATGTTGTGGTCCCGATACTGCCGGCTGTGAGTCCGTAAAGAACGCCGCCCGGGGACGGCGAACATCTTAAAGTTACAGCCGACAGTATGACCGCTCCCGACCCCTCATACGGTCGGTTGTCGATCAGTTCCGGATGTCGTCGAACCGGTCGGCGAAATCCCGGTCAATCGGTACAACCGACCGTATCAGACGCCCTCGACCGTCTCGCGGAAGGCGACGGCGGCGTCGTGGGCGGCGTCGATTTCGGCGGTCGCGTCGGCACCGACGCTCTCGCGGACGTCGTTGAGCGCGTTCTCGATCCGGGCGAGGCGGCCGTGGTCGGGGCCGCGCTCGCGCTCGGCGAGCGTATCGAGCTGGTCGGCCAGGTCTCGCAGTCGCTGAGCGGACGGTCCGTCGTCGGCGGCGTCGGCCGCTGCCTCGAGTCGCTGACTCGCTGTCGCGAGGTTCTCGCGCGTCATACGCGCCGGTTCGCCCACCCCCGCGAAAACAGTTGCGATGAACGCGTTCGCCCCCTGCCGGTCGGTGCCAGTCCGCTCCGGTCACGTTTCGCCCCCTTTCGCCCTGCCCCGTCATGCTGTCGGACACGAGCGATGGCACCGCTCGGTGACCGTCTCGGGGCGGGCCGGCGCGTCCGGGTCCGCGCGGAGTTCGAGGAGCGCGTCCTCGTCGGTCCCCAGCGTGGCAGCCCCGCCTTCGCGCCAACGGACCACAAGGCCGACGACGTCGCGATGGAACGCGAGCATTTCGTCGAGGTCATCGACCGGGCCTGCGGCGGTAGGGCGTAAGAATCCACACCCCCGGGAGTTCCCGGCGCTCCGCGCCGCGGCGTCAAGACGGCGAAGCCGCCTCGCGCGAAGCGACCCGCGAGGCGCGCTCGCGTTCAGTGTAGATCCATTAAATTCTTTTGCTGGCTGGAGTTTCCATCTTCCATGCACAATTCCATTGGACTTCGGCTATATGTGTCAGCTCGAATTATAGCAGGTCTTGTCGTCGGCAGTCTTGGTACATTCTTTGCACAAGCTGTCTTTTTACCCGGGCCCTTTGGTGCCATGGGCGCATTTATATTCTGGATCGTCTCCGTGTTCTTTTCTCTCATAATTGCCCTTCAAGGCATCATTGTCCTCATTGAAGCAGCTGTTGAAAATGTATACAATTGATGTATCAAATAACTTCGTAGTTGCCGCTGTGGACTGTAATAATCTCTAAGGATGAGCGTCAGACGATGATAGATAGATCCGCTAAGTCGGCCGCTCTGATTTCAACACTCTCGGGAATTGATGGGAACGAATCGATCACTACGCACACCTACTGATCAGCCAATTCATGCGGGCCAGCCACAAAATCAACACCTGTGGCGGACTCTCTGACACGCTTCCGTTGGGCTCACCCCGACCACTCCTCGCGGAGGACGGCGTAC
>PXRS01000022.1 GCA_003023785.1 Halobacteriales archaeon QS_5_68_33
TGGGCGACCCTGTTGATGTTTGTCTTCGGTCTCATACTTCAATATACAAAATTTGGAAACCATGTGTACGCGACCGGTGATGATGAGGAAGCATCTCGATTAAACGGGATCGACATTGAAAAGATAAAAATCACGAATTTTGTTTTGACTAGCACGCTCGCAGCATTTGCGGGCATCTTGTCCGTCGCGTATTTCGGTTCTATCTTCAGTGCAGTGGGACGCGGGATCGAACTAACAATCATTGCTGGCGTTATCATCGGAGGGACGAACCTCTTCGGTGGTGAGGGCTCGATATCAAGTGCCTTCCTTGGGATGCTGGTTGTTGGTTTCATCCAGACCTTATTAGTAATAAATAACGTTGCCGTGGAGATCGGCGACCTGTTCACGGGTGCCATCATCATTCTAGTTGTAATAATAGATTCATTGCTGCGGTAGTCCTCTCTGTTATTATTTATTTTTGACTGGTATACGTGTTGCCGTTCGGAATTAATTCGCCAGACAGCACAGTCTGAGCTGGTTCGAGCCCGGCAGCGATGAACCGGATTCAAATACTACTATATCTTATAGGTGTAGCTGAACAAGCCGGTAATTCACCCGGATCATCAGGATTCAGTCACGAACACGGGCCGCCCGAGAGCGACGCCTCTCCGGTGGCGACATCCACGCGGTTGCCCGGACGGAAAGCGTCGCGCCGCAGACATCACAGAGCACCGCGTGGTCGTTAAACGTCTCGCCGCCGGAGTCGCCCCCGCGTTCGTCCCGCGAGTCCTCACGCTCAGAGGGCGCGAACGGCGTCGACGGCGGCCGCCAGGGAGGGCGCGTCGGCGGCGTCGCGGCCGACGTAGGCGTTCGTCCCGGCACAGTAGAGGTCGCGGGCCGCCGTGATGACGTCCTCGTCGAGCGGCTCGGGCTCGCGGTCACACAGCGACTTCCAGTCGGCGACACCGCGTCGATCGGCCTCGCGTTTCGCCGCCGAGACGGCCTCGACCCATTCGGACTGTGTGCGCTTGTGGTACTGGCGGATGACCTCCTTGGAGACCTGCTGGCCCTCGCAGGAGAAGCGGTTCTCGTCGAACGTGCCGACGGCGTCGGCCACCCGGATCTCCCCGTCGTGGTAGAGGCACTCTATCTTGCCGTCCTCGTGGACGAGGCCGGCCTCCTCGGCGCGTTCCGTGACTATCCGGTTGACTTCGCGGGCCACCGATTCGAGCGCGTCAACGTCGGCGCGACCGGCGATGCGGTCGGCCGCCGCCCGCGAGAGATAGCGGTCCTGCTTTTCGTACTTGGTGGAGAACTCGACGACGGGGTCCGCGAGGTCGACCGCCTCGTCGGGCCACTCCTCGAACGCCAGCCCGTGGTCTGCCGGGTCGGTCCGCGTCCGGAGCGAGGACCCGACGGGCACGCGGTTCCGGAAGACGATTTCGAGGGGCACGAGGGAGTGCCCACCTGCCACCGCGTGGTAGGCATCGTAGTCGTAGCCGCTCGGGTCGTCGGCGTCGTCGCCCTCGAAGGGCAACTCGGGCACCTGCGCGAGTTCGATGGCCATCTCGCGGGGCGCCGTGCCTGCGTCGAGAGCCACGTCGAGCGAGACCGGGCCGTCGGTCGCGTCGGTGGTGACGCCCTCGTAGTGGGTCGTGACTCCCTCGCGTTCGAGCGCCTCGAAGTTGAACGCGCCCATCGTGCAGAGCGAGGTGCCTTTCCCTGGGATCTCGTCGGGCATCTTCCCCCAGTCGAACACCGAGTAGTCGTCGGTGAAGACGAACGCGCCCCGCCCCAGTTCGTCGGCGCTGGCGGGCCGCTCCACCCGGAACTCCTTGACGGAAGTCATTGCCGGCCCTACCCCGCCCGCGACAAAAGAGTTTGACATTCGGCCCGAGCGCGTCGCCCTCACGAACGGAACCGACCGCGTGCTCGTCACGCCGAACACGACTGGGCGCACCCGCATCCCGGCGTCGGAACGGCTTTGTGTGCAGGGAGTGATACGGTCGGTTGTACCGATTGACCGGTATTCCGTCGACCGGTTCGACGAAATCCGGAACTGATTACAACCGACCGTATGACATCCCGCCCGATGGTGCCGGCATCGCACCTGCTCGACGTGGGGATCATCGTCGTCATGACGGTGGTCATCTGGGTCGGGAGCAGCTGGTTGGAGGGCGCGAGCGAGCAGCTCTCGGAGCACTACGGGCTGCCGCAGGTCGTCCAGGGGTCGGTCGTCGCGGCGGTGGGCTCCAGTTTCCCCGAACTGGCGACGGTGGCGTTCGCGGCGCTGTTGACGAACTCGCTGGGACTCGGCGTCGGCGCGGTCGTCGGGTCGGCGGTCTTCAACGTCCTCGTCATCCCCGCGGTCGCCGCCGTCGCGACCGAGGACAACATCGAGTCCAACCGGATGCTCGTCTACAAGGAAGCCCAGTTCGACATGCTCGCGGTGTCCGTCCTCGTGATCACGTTCGCGATGGCGGTGATCTACTACCCGGACACGAGCGTCGACTACCTCCCGAACGCACACGGGTAGGAAGGCGCCGTCCCCGACTCCGATGCCGTCCCGGACGCCGGCAAGGCCGGCCGCTACCGCCGACAACCGACGGGTTCGGCCGACAACCCGCGAGCCTTTTAGGTTCGGTCGTCAAGAGGCGGTAATGTCCGACGCGGCGCGCACGGCGAACGTCCCCCGGGGCGAGTTCGGGTTCGACCACCGGCCCGAGACCGACCAGTCGTTCGAGAACGCGCTGGCGAAGGCCCGGGACGGCCAGCGGCTGTCGGTCGCGGACGGGATCGAACTCCTCACGACGGGGACCGGTCGCCCGGGGATCGACCGCCGGCGGAAGGAACTCGTCCTGGAGGCCGCCGACCGCCGCCGCGCCGAGGTCGTCGGCGACGAGGTCACGTTCGTCGCCAACCTCAACAACAACGTGACGACGGCCTGCAACACGGGCTGTCTGTTCTGTAACTTCAAGGACCGCTCCGAGAAGTTCCGCTCGGCGAACGACGAGTCCCACGGCGGGTTCACCAAGACGCCCGCCGAATCCCGACAGATCGTCGCCAGCGCGCTCGAACGCGGCATCTACGAGGTTTGCTCGGTCTCGGGACTCCACCCCGCGTTCGCGCTCGACGCCGAACACCGCGAGATCCTCGAAACGAGTTCCCGGGGCGACCTGAACTACCGCCCGCCCGCCGAGTACGAGAGGGATCCTGCGACCTACCGCGAGCAGATCCGCGCGATGAACGTCGGCGGCGTCCACGTCCACTCGATGACGCCCGAGGAAGCGTACCACGCCCGCCGGGGGACCGACTGGTCCTACGAGGAGGTCTTCTCCCGCCTGCGGGACGCCGGACTCGATTCGGTCCCCGGGACCGCGGCGGAGATCCTCGTCGACGAGGTGCGCGACGTCATCTGCCCCGGCAAGATCGATACGGGGGAATGGCTCGAAGCGATGGAGGCCGCCGCGAACGTCGGCCTGGACACGACCGCGACCATCATGTACGGCCACGTCGAGAACGAGGTCCACCGGGTCGAGCACCTCGCGCGGGTCCGGGAGTTACAGGACCGGGCCCGCGCCATCACCGAGTTCGTCCCGCTCTCGTTCGTCCATCGGAACACCCCCCTCCACGAGCGCGGGATGGTCGACGCGGGAGCGACGACCGACGAGGACGAACTCATGATCGCCGTCTCCCGGCTCTTTCTGGACAATATCGAGCACATCCAGTCCTCCTGGGTCAAGTACGGCGACGAGCAGGGACTGAAGATGCTCTCCTGTGGCGCCGACGACTTCATGGGGACCATCCTCTCCGAGGAGATCACCAAACGGGCCGGCGGCGAGTTCGGCCAGTACCGCTCCGTCTCCGAGTACGTCGAGATGATCGACGCCATCGGGCGAACCCCCGTAGAACGCTCGACGGACTACCGCGAGCGCCGTCGGATCGACCCCGACGACACCGCGCACGGGCCCGAACTCGGCCCGAAAGCCGACGGCACGCCGCTCGTGGAGTGATACTGCCGGCTGTAAGTCTGTCACGAATTTCGCCGCCCCGGGGCGGCGAATATCCTCACGAAGTTACAGCCGGCAGTACGACGCTCCGCGGCGGGCACGGAGAACCCAGCCGTTATACTGGTCGACAGAACGGTTGATAGAATTCGCCCCCGCCACGTCTCGGCGAATATCTATCAGGGCCTCTGTCGATCAGTATAGGTGACCGGCGACCCACCGCTCGCGTATGCCCTCCACCCTCCGCGAGGCCGTCCGGGAGCGACTGACGCTCCGGTCGGTCGCCGCGTTCCTCGTCGCCGTCGCGATGCTGCGCGTCGTGGTCGACGCGTCGGTCCCGCAACTGGCCGTCACCGCGTTGCTGTCGCTCGTCGCCGGGTCGGCCGACGTCGCGCGGGAGGTCTACGGCGTCCGCGAGTCGGTCGCGAGCGGGTGGGCCGGCGCCGTCGCCGTCATCGGGAGCCTCGGCCTGCTCGCCTTCGACGGGGGACCGGTCTGGTTCTCGGCGCTCTTCCTGCTCGCCGGCGCGTGGCTCCTCTTCGACGCCGTCCAGACCGCCCGCCACGAGGGACTCACCGAGGACGAACCCACCGGCCGCGAGGTGTACCGGGACTACGTCGGCCGCCGGGTCGAGGAGAGCCTCGAAGCGCGCCCGCGAACCCGTCGGGAACTGTTCGACACCCTGGACGCCGACGACGAGACGGTCGAAGCGGCGCTCGCCCGCCTTCAGGAGCGCGGCGTGGCCGAACAGGAAGGAAGCGAGTTTCGCCTCCGGGAGGACGAGGATGCGGGAGCGCTCGCCCGCGTCCGGGGCGGGGTCGTCGGCCTCGCGCGCCGCATCGCCCGCCCGGTGACGCTCGAACTGGGGTCCGCCGGCGACGAGGACAGGGACCGGTCGCTGTCTCCCCGGAGCGAACCGCCTCGGGAGTCTCCCCGACGGACCGACGCGCGGGAGAGCGACACCGACGGTGAGCGCGAAGATGAGGGCGACCGGGAGCGCGCCAGCGCGCCGATCATGCCGAACAGCGCGAGCGCGAGCAACACGATGGCGCCGTGCATGTTTGTCCCGAACATCGGCACGGCGGCCACCGCCGAGGATCCGATCCCCGCACAGCAGAGCGCGGCCGCCAGCGGGTACTCGGTCCCCAGAATCGTGCGCTCGTCGCTCGCGGCGTCGTCGGCGTTCGTCACGGTATCGGCGGGTTGGCTGCTCTCTCGATGATTTTCGAAGCGAACATCCCCTCCAGGACCGCACAGGCGGCTCGTACGGTCGGTTGTACCGATTGACCGGTACTTCGTCGACCGGTTCGACGAAATCCGGAAACGATTACAACCGACCGTATCACTGCATCCGGACGAACCGCACACCGCCGTGGGTCTCGCGGTCGAGCGAGCCGTCGGCCCGTCGGCGCGCCCGGAGGAGCGTCTGCTGGCCGGTCCCGACCGGCGCGAGGACGTAACCACCGGGCCGGACCTGCTCGACGACCCCGTCGGGTAGTTCGGCGGCGGCACAGGTCAGGTACGCCCGGTCGTAGGGGCCGCGCTCGGGCCAGCCCTTGCGCCCGTCGCCGGCGCGGACCGACACGTCCCCGTATCCCAGTTCGGCGAGGCGCTCGCGGGCCTTGCGGGCGAGGGACTCGTGGTACTCGACGGAGTGAACCCCATCGCCGCCGACGAGTTCGGCCGTGACCGCGGCGTGATAGCCACAGCCGGTGCCGATTTCCAGCACGTCGTCCCCGGGGTCCAGTTCCAGCAGGTCGGCCATGATCGCGACCATGTGCGGGGCGCTGATGGTCTGACCCTCGCCGATTGGCAGCGGGCGGTCACGGTAGGCCGATTCGCGGCGGGACTCGGGGACGAACTCGTGGCGCGGCACGCTCCGGACCGCCTCGACGACGCGCTCGTCGTTGACGCGACTGCTGATCCGGTCGGCCAGCCGTTCGCGCTCGCGCTCGCGGGCCATGCTGTTAGCTCCCGTGCCGGTCACCACATCGACCAGGCGCTCGAAGTCTCGTCGCGGACGTACAGCCGGTTGACGTCCTTCGCGAGCGCGGCGTCGCCGGCGTGGTCGAGTTTCCCGTGGTCGTAGCCGCGGGCGTCCCCGCGCAGGTGGATCCCCTCGACGGTGAACTCCTCGCCGGCGAGGTCGTCGGTCTCGCCGACGACGAACTCGTAGTCGCCGGGGACCTGGAAGGTCTCGCTGCGGGTCCCGTCGTGGGAGTCGCCCTTCGGGTGGACCGTCGCGTCGACGGTCACGTTGCCCACAGCGCGGGTCCAGACGGTCCGGACGTCCTCGACGGACGCCGACTCGACGCGCTTCTCGTCGAGTTCGAGGCTCGTGATCCGGACGGTCATGACCGCCGCCTCGGTTTCGAGGAGAAACTCCTCGCCGACCGCGAGGTGTTCGTCCTCGGGGACCTCTGCCGTCGCGGTGAACGAGTCGCCGTTCTGGGAGACGACGACGTCGCGCTCGTGCTCGGTCGGCGTCGCGAGCTGCCGCTTGTGCGTGTGGCCACACTCCGTGCAGCGGACCGTCGCGCGCCCCCCGCCGGTCGTCAGCACCTCGTGGACGGTCTCCAGGTCCGGCGAACACGAGGGACAGGCGACCGCGGCCCGCTCGGCTGTCTCGGTCATGTGTCCGAGTTGCCGACGGACGCGTAAATATCCGCCGTGTCGGCCGGTGGGACCGCGGGCGGACAGCGGATACGGGGCGAGCAGACCCGTCTCATACGGTCGGTTGTAACTGTGTACCGGTGATTCGCCGAGCGGGTGAATCCCGGAAATGACTGACAACCGACCGCCTCACGGGTCGCGTTGCTTCCGACGAGTTCGGCCGGCATATCAGTCCGTTCCGGTTCCGACGGTTCGATGGGTTTATCAGAACCGATCGGTAACTCGAATCTGCCGTGGGCTCGTAGATCAGCGGTAGATCACTCCCTTGGCATGGGAGAGGCCCCGGGTTCAAATCCCGGCGAGTCCATAATTGCTGTCGCTCGCAACATCGCGAGCGACGACAATTTTGATTGTTCGAGCCAGGATCTGAATCACGCGAGTCGCAGCCCGCGCAGGAGCGAAGCGACGAGCAAGACCGTCTCGCCATCGGGTTCAAATCCCGGCGAGTCCATTCAGATGCTGCGACCGTATCCAGGGTTCCTATCCTCATACGGTCGGCTGTACCGATGTACCGGTATTTCGCCGACCGGTTCGACGAAGTCCGGAACTGATCTACAACCGACCGTATCAGCACTTCACAAAGCTCGTTAGTAGACGGGGTCCGCTTGCTAGTGTTTATTACGAGAGATTCGACGATACCCCGCCAGTCCGGTCCGGAGAAACGCTGTCACCCGGTGACCCGACCGACTCGCCGGTAAATGCTCGTGATGACGGGACGGCAATCGGGAGAGCGCCAGCGAGGGACGGCAAAGAGCGGAAGGGCGTGTGCGCTCATACTGCCGGCTGTAACTTCGTGAGGATATTCGCCGCCCCGGGGCGGCGAAATTCTTGACAGACTTACAGCCGGCAGTATCACTCGCGGTTGTATGTGTGGCCGACGCGCAACGCGAGCACGTTCGCGGCGACGAGGCTGGCGAACAGTTCCACCTGGTCGAAGATAGCGCCGGTCACGACGAGGCCGAGCAGCAGGAAGGGGATCGCCACAGCCGACCAGAAGCCGGCCGCGCGAACGGG
>PXRS01000023.1 GCA_003023785.1 Halobacteriales archaeon QS_5_68_33
GAAGCAAACGTACCACGGCCGATGGCACGGCCCGTATGCCTCAAGTGGGACGACCATTCATGGTCGGCGTCATCACGCGCTCACCGTCCCAACGAGGAGCATACAGACCGGAGTACGCTACTCTCGTAGCGGAAAGTTGCCTCCGTGGGGGGTGGCGCTACTGCCAGACCCCCAACGCGAGGAATCCCACGGCTTCAACCGTGTGGAGGATGTCAAAACCGTTAACTGACGACCAGCCACACGCGGAGACAATGAAACTCCCGGAAACGCAGGTCGCGGTGCTCGAGACGGCGAGCGCCGACGACGCCACGACAGTCGAATCGATCGCCGCAGAGACCGGCGAACCGGTCGAGTCGGTCACCGGCGCGGCCTTCGCCCTCGCGGAGGAGGGCCTGGTCGCCGTCGAGGAGACCGTCGAGACGGAACTGGAACCCACCGAGGAGGGCGAGACCTACGAGTACGAGGGGCTGCCCGAGCACGCCCTCTGGGTCGGGGGCCTCTCGCTCGACGCCGACGAGGGACCCGTCGAGATCGGCGAGGCCATCGGGACCTCGAACCTCGACGAGGACCTCGTGGAGGTGGCGCTGGCCAACTTCGCCCGCAAGGAGATGGGCGCCATCGACGACGGACAGCTCGTCGTCGACCCGGACTTCGACCCCGATTCGGACCCCGAGAAGGCCGCACTCTCGGGGGTCGCCGACGGGACGGTCGACCCCGCCATCTACGACGACGCGGTCGTCGACCAGCTCCTGCGGCGCAACCTCGTGACCGAGCGCGAGACGACGGTGCGCCGGGTCACCCTGACCGACGAGGGGGTCACCGCGCTCATGGAGGGCGTCGAGGTCGCCGAAACCGTGGGCCAGGTCACCTCCGACCTCGTCACGACCGGCGAGTGGGAGGCGGTGGAGTTCGCCGAGTACAACGTCGAGGCCGACGCCGAGACGACCTACGGCGGCAAACACCACCCGCTCCGCCGGATGGTCGACCGCGTCTCCGAAGTCCTGGTCGGAATGGGCTTCCAGGAGATGGACGGCCCCCACGTCGACGCCGACTTCTACATCCACGACTGCCTGTTCATGCCACAGGACCACCCGGCCCGGGACCACTGGGACCGCTTCGCGCTCGAATCGCCCGCCCGGATGGACGCCGAGAACCTCCCCGAGGACCTCCGCGAGCGCGTCGAGCGCGCCCACCGCGAGGGCGTCGGCCCGAACGGCGAGGGGTACAACTCCCCCTGGAGCGAGGAGTTCGCCCGCGCGCTCGCCCTGCGGGGCCACACCACGAACCTCTCGGTGCGCCACCTCGCCGGACTCGCGGCGGGCGACCTGGAGCCACCACAGCGGTATTTCAGCGTCGAGAAGGCCTACCGCAACGACACGCTGGACGCTACCCACCTGCTGGAGTTCTTCCAGATCGAGGGGTGGGTGATGGCCGAGGACATCACGGTGCGTGACCTGATGGGCACGTTCACCGAGTTCTACGAGCAGTTCGGCATCACGGACATCGAGTTCAAGCCCCACTACAACCCCTACACGGAGCCGAGCTTCGAGCTGTTCGGCCGCCACCCCGAGACGGGCGAACTCATCGAGATCGGCAACTCGGGCATCTTCCGGCCGGAGATGCTCGAACCGCTGGGCGTCGAGGCCGACGTGATGGCCTGGGGGCTGGCCGGCGAGCGGCTGTTCATGCTCGCGACCGGCGCCGAGGACATCCGCGACGTCCACGGGACGCTGGTCGACCTCGACTTCCTCCGCAACGAGGAGGTGGTGTACTGATGCCCACCATCGAGGTCCACCCCGACGAACTGCGGGACCTCACCAACCACCCCGAGCGCAAGGACCACGAGTTCCGCGATGACCTGTTCGCGCTCGGCCTGGAGTTCGAGGGCGAGACCGAGGACGGCGCGTTCGAACTGGAGTTCGCCCCCGACCGGCTGGACCGCCTCTCGGTCGAGGGCGTCGCCCGGTCGCTGCGCTACCAGTACGGCACCGACCGCGGCGTCTACGTTCCCGACACGAACGACGCCGAGTGGACCATCCGCGTCGACGGGGACGTTCCCGACCAGCGCCCCTACGTGACGGGCGCGGTCGTCCGCGGGCTCGACCTGGACGAGTCGGCCCTGGAGTCGCTGATCCAGCTCCAGGAGAAGCTCCACGCGACGATGGGCCGCCAGCGCGCGAAAGGCGCCATCGGCGTCCACGACCTCACCATGCTGAAGGGCGCGACGGCCGACACCGAGGAGGCCGACAGCACCGAGGAAGAGGCGGCCGACCCCCACATCGAGACGCCCGCCGCCGGCGGCGAGAAGTCGGTTCGCTACACGGGCATCGGCCCCCGAGAGGACCGGTTCGTCCCGCTGGACAGCGACATCGAGATGCGCCCCATCGAGGTGCTGAATGGTCACCCGACCGCCGACGAGTACTCGGACCTCGTCGACGAATACGACCTGATGCCAGCCATCTACGACGACATCGGCATGTTCTCGTTCCCGCCGATAATCAACGGCAAGCGCACCGAGGTGACGACGGACTCCCGGGATCTGTTCATCGAGATGACCGGCACCGACCAGTGGACGATCGACCACATGCTGAGCATCGTCTGCTACGCGCTGGACGCCCGCGGCGGCCGCGTCGAGGAGGTCGCCGTCGAGTACGCCGGTGGAACGAGTTCCACCGAGCCCTCGGTCGCTGACGCTCCCGAGGACGCCGATGACGCCGCCGGAACGAATTCCGGCGAGCCCTCTGTCGCTGGCGCTCCCGAGGACGCCGCCGGCGAGTGCGCCGGCCAGCGACTCGTCCGGCCCGACTTCTCGACGAAGACCAAAACCGTGGCCCACGACGCCGTCGAGTCGACGCTCGGCGTCGACCTGGACGGCGAGGAGGTCGTCGACCTCGTCGAACGGTCGGGGCTCGACGCCGAGACCCGGGAGACCGTCGACAGAGGGGCGACCGGAGACGGCGACGACGCGAACGAGGACGGCGCGACGGGTGGCCTCCGCTACGAGGTGGAGATCCCGCCCTACCGCGTCGACGTGCGCCACCCCGTTGACGTGGTCGACGACATCGGCCGCGCGTTCGGGTTCAACGAACTCGAACCCCGGTACCCGGACGTCTCGACGGTCGGCGGCCGCCATCAGCGCTCCCGCCTCGAAGGCGGGGTGCGCGACGCCCTCGTCGGCCTCGGCTTCGAGGACCTCCTCAACTTCCACCTCATCGGCGAGGACGAGAACTTCGACCGCCCGGGCGTCGAGCGCCCGGAGCGGAGTTCCGGCGACGGGGCGAACGGCGACAGCGGCGAGCCGGGTGCCGCCGTCTTCGGCGGCGGCGATCCCGCCGTGATCGGCGAGCCCTACAGCGATGACTACGAGATCGTCCGGACGTGGGCGCTCCCGTCGGTGTTGCTCGTCCTGGAGAACAACACCCACCGGGCCTACCCGCAGGACCTCGCGGAGGTCGGCTTCTCGGCCTACCGCGACGACGACGAACCCACGAAGGTGGCCGAGCGCCGGACGGTCGCGGCCGCGCTCGCTCGCTCGGAGGCTTCCTACGAGGACGCCCGTTCGCGCCTCCAGGCGCTGTGTCGCGTCTTCGACGTCGACCTCGAGACCCCGCCGACCGAGCACCCGACGTTCATCGACGGTCGCACCGCCGAGGTCGTCATCGACGGCGAGAGCGCCGGCGTCATCGGCGAGGTCCACCCCCGCGTGCTCGTCGAGCACGACCTCGAACTGCCCGTGGCGGCCTTCGAGTTCGAGTTGGACGCGTTGCGATAGCACGCGGCCGAGCGTAGCGAGGCCGCGCTTTTTCGCCCACGTTTTTGCGCGAGCGGGTCGCGAACGTCGTGAGCGGCCCCGAGCGGAAAAAGGTGGTCGCAGGACGACCTCGAACTGCCCGTGGCGGCCTTCGAGTTCGAGTTGGACGCGTTGCGATAGCCCGCACAGAAGATTTCGGGGGCGGCCGCGGTGTGCGGAAGTCGGACGCGGTGCGCGGAGCTGTGGCGTGAACGTCCGCACGAGCGGCGCGTGGTTCGAGCGAAACGAGAACCACGAAAGCGAGCGGCAAAGCCCTGCAACGGTGGACTTCTTTAGCCGACCGTTGTCGACGGGGGTCGAGCGCTCGCCGACGGTAAAAAAGGTCGTGGCGAAAGTCATATCCCCCGAGCGACGAACCGGAGTGTATGAGCACCCAGCCGGGGGAGTATTACACGTCCGAACGGTGGCAGAACTGGCTCACCAGGGTCGAGGAGGAGGACGTCGACCCCGAGGACGACGACTCCGCCCAGCTCCTGTGGAACATGCAGGACGACACCGCCATCGCCGTGGCCAAGATCATCACCGACCACGATGACGGCGAACTCGACGAGGACGACGCGCTGTCGGAACTCGAAGAGATGCGCGAGATCGTCCTCGGGGAACCGGAGTTCGACGACGAGGAACAGCTGATGCTCGTCGACAGCGTCCAGACGTCGCTGGTCTGTGTCTTCTACGCCGCCGAGGAGTACATCGTCGGCGGTGTCGTCGAAGAAGGGGGCTTCGAAGAGTACCTCCGCGCCGCCGCGGACGCCGAGGCCGGCGAGGACCTCGATACCGCCCTTTCGTACTGCGTCCAGGCCGGCACGCTCGTCATCGACGGCCACCAGTTCGACCCCGCCATCGCCGAGGAACTCGACCCCGGGCTCACCGTCCAGTGGGTCAACGGCCTCGACAGCCTCCAGAACGCGATGCGCGACCCCGAAGTCGTCGAGGAAGA